>CAYRAE010000083.1:0-4507 GCA_964422175.1 uncultured Luteitalea sp.
ACGAGGTCGGCCGAGCGATCGCCGTGGATGGCACGGGCCGCGCGTACGTCGTCGGCTATTCCAGCTCGGAGGACTATCCGCTGGTACACCCGCTGCAACTCGGCACTTCCGCCGGCCCCTGGGACGCGTTCGTCACGCGGTTCGACGCGACCGGGTGTGCCATCGGCTACTCGACCCTGTTCGGTGGCAGCAATACCGACGATGCGTTCGGCGTGGCGGTGGATGCGGCGGGGAACGCGTACGTGGTCGGCGACACGGCGTCAGGAGATTTCCCGCTGGTCTCGCCCTTTCAGGCGACGCACCGCGGTGGTGCCGTGAGGAACTTCGGTGGGCGCGAGAGCGACGCCTTCATCACGAAGCTCGCACCGGTCTCGACCCAGATGCCGTTCTCGCGATGCGACGTGGAGGGCGGCACGCAGGCCAAACCCCTGCCGCCGACAGGCGTGACCGGCAATCCGCCCGTCTTCAGGTTCTTCGACCGAAGTGCGCTGTGGTTCGATCCGCCGATCGCCACGGGCTACAAGTACACGATGACGGGGTCGGCGCTGTTCACGGCCGTCCTCGACTTCCCGACGGGTATCGACGCGGACAATCGCTTCACGATCTCCGTCGAGGGCGTGGTGCTCGGCGAGTTCGGTCCGGGCCAGCCGGTGCGCTTCAGCCACTACGGGGCGCAGCTCGGCGCCCTGCTGGTGAACGGTGTCGGCGTGAAGAACTTCAACGTCTCCGGCATCGCACCGGCACTCGAAACCGAGGATCCGCTCGCGTTCCCCATCCAGCTCGAGTTCGATCTGGCGCAAGCCGGCTTCACGATGGAGGCCACGACGGACCCGGCGCCCGTCACGCCGTCTGTGTTCACGTTCGCCCGCGCAGCGCAGCGCGTCATCCGCCGTGCCGGCCAGGCCGTGCTCACCGTGACGCGCGGAGGCGACATCACATCGGCGGTGGCGGTGAACTACGCCACCGCCGCTGGTACGGCGACGGCGGGCAGCGACTTCACCGCGACAAGTGGAACCGTCAGTTTCGCGGTGGGTCAGACGTCGGCGACCATCAGCGTGCCCGTTGGCGCAGGGAGTGGGAACGCGTCACTCGAAGCGTTCACCGTCACGCTGTCGTCGCCGACGGGCGGCAGCACGCTCGGCGCCATCCCGACGACCACCGTCGAACTGCTCGCCGACAACCTGCTTCACACTCAGTACTTCGCGGAAGGCGCCACAGGAACGTTCTTCGATACCCGGATCGCGCTTCTCAATCCCACAGGGGCCCCGGCCGAAGTCCTGTTCTCGTTCCAGCGTGCCGACGCCGTGGTGATCAGGTCGACGATGACGCTGGCGGCCGGCGCGCGTGTGACGCTCCGGCCGGCGACGATCGCGGGTCTCGGGACCGCGGAGTTCTCGACACGCATCGACTCGGACCAGGTCATCGTGGCCGACCGCACCATGTCCTGGGACGACACCGGCTACGGATCGCACGCGGAAACGGCAGTGCCCGCGCCTGCCTCGACGTGGTACTTCGCCGAGGGCGCGACGTTCGGTGCCTTCGATCTGTTCTACCTGCTGCACAACCCGGGCGATACCGCATCGACGGTGGAGGTCACGTACCTCCTGCCGGCTCCCGCCGCGGCCGTCGTGAAGACGTACACGGTGGAGCCCGGTACGCGGTTCACCATCTGGGTGGATCACGAGGATCCGCGTCTTGCCGCGGCGGAGGTCGGCGCGACGATGCGCGTGATCGCCGGCAGCCCGATCATCGCCGAGCGGTCGATGTATCGGAGCATCGGCGGTATGCCGTTCGCCGCGGGTCACAGCAGCGTGGGCGTGACGGCGCCGGCGACGTCATGGTTCCTGGCCGAGGGCGCCACAGGACCGTACTTCGATCTCTTCATCCTGCTGGCCAACCCCGGCACGACGGACGCCAACATCGACGTGCGGTACCTGCTGCCGGATGGCAGCGTGCTCCATCGCAGCTACGTGGTGGCGGCGCAGAGCCGCAGCAACATCTGGGTCGACCTGGAGGATCCGCTCCTCGCTGACACGGCCGTGTCCACCATCATCGAGTCCACCAATGCGGTACCCATCGTCGTGGATCGCGCGATGTGGTGGCCGGGCGACGGTGTCGCATGGTCGGAGGCGCACGCGAGCGCCGGAGCGACGGAGGTCGGGACGACGTGGGCGTTGGCGGAGGGGGAGGTCGGTGGTGCGGCCAACGTGGCGACGTACATCCTGCTGGCCAACACGTCGGCCTTCGATGGATCGGCACGTGTGACGCTGCGCTTCGAGGACGGTTCGAGTGCGACGAGCGTGTTCCCCGTGATCGCCACGAGCCGCTTCAACGTGGACGTGAGGCACGAGTTCCCCTCGAGTGTGGGCAAGCGCTTCGGCGTGATCGTCGAGAGCCTTGGATCCATGCCGGCGCAGCTCGTTGTCGAACGCGCCATGTACAGCGATGCCGGCGGCGTGATGTGGGCCGCCGGCACCAACGCGCTGGGCACGCGGCTGGTGACGCCGCAGTAGTCGTTACGCCGTCCGAGGTGCGCGTGCGCCGATGCGTGCCACCGCGTTCGCGTAGGTGGCCGCATCGTCGCCCCCCGTCAGCTTGCAGCCGAGATCGCGCAGCAGGCCGTCGCGGATGTCGTAGATCCAGCCGTGGATCGCGAGGGGCTGGCCGCGCTCCCACGCATTGCGCACGACGGTGGTCTGGCTCACGTGGCGCACCTGTTCGATCACGTTCAGCTCGGTGAGGCGGTCGACGCGATCCTGCGGCGACAGGTCGTCTCCGAGCAGCGCGCCGTGCCGCTCCCGTACGTCCTGCACGTGGCGCAGCCAGTTGTCGATGAGGCCGAGCGAGAGGTTGTCGTGGGCGGCCTTCACTCCGCCGCACCCGTAGTGACCCACCACGAGCACGTCGCGGATCTCCAGCGCGTCGACGGCGTATTGCAGCACCGACAGGCAGTTCAGGTCGGTGTGGACCACCACATTGGCGACGTTGCGGTGGACGAACAGGTCTCCAGGCGCCAGCCCGACGATCTGGTTCGCCGGCACACGGCTGTCCGAACAGCCAATCCACAGGTAGTGCGGCCGCTGCTGCGCCGCGAGGATCTCGAAGAACCGCGGTTCGCCCGCGATGATGTCGGCTTGCCACTTCCGATTGTTCGCAAACAGTTGCGCGATGTGCATGCGGGCAACCGTATCGTGGAAATGCGGAATGGCGAGTGATGAAATGGTGATCGACCGGGCCCGCTCACCGCTGGTAGAAATAATCATATCGTGGAGTCATTCTAAATTGTGATAAGCTCCACCGCGCGATGCAGACGGTACTCGCGGAGCGTCTCAGGGCGCGGGGCATTCAGGTCACGGCACAGCGATTGGCCGTCCTGGACGCCGTGTCGTCGCGTCCGCACGCGACGGCCGAGGGAGTGGCCGAGATCGTGCGCGAGCGGATCGGCGCGATCTCGCTGCAGTCCGTGTATGACGCGCTGGCGCTGCTCGTCGCCGAGGGGCTGTTGCGTCGACTGCAGCCGTCAGGATCGCCGGCCCTCTTCGAGGACCGTGTCGGCGACAACCATCACCACCTGATTTGCCGCATCTGCGGCCGTGTCGTCGACATCGACTGCGTCGTCGGCGCGGCGCCTTGTCTGTCCGCCGTCGATCACAACGGCTACGAGATCGACGAGGCCGAGATCTCGTTCTGGGGACGGTGCCCCGACTGCGTGAAGCAGTCGCGCGCGCCATCGCCATCGCCAGACCAGGCTCCAGGGCGAACCCGCCGCCGGACCCCTCGCGTCACCCCACACCAGTAAGCCAGTACCAGTACCCACACCAGTAACCCAGTACCAGTAGAGGACACGTGAACATGGAGAGCACGCAGCAGTGCCCTTTCTCGGCCAGGACTCACAGCGGGACCACCAATCGTGACTGGTGGCCCAATCAGCTCGATCTGAAGGTCCTGCACCAGAACCCCCCGTCGCGCGATCCGATGGGCGCCGGATTCGACTACGCCGCCGAGTTCAAGACGCTCGACTTCGCGGCATTGAAGCAGGACATCGCCGCGCTGATGACGCAGTCGCAGGACTGGTGGCCCGCGGACTTCGGACACTATGGTCCGCTGTTCATCCGCATGGCGTGGCACGCGGCGGGTACCTATCGGACGTTCGACGGGCGTGGCGGCGCGGGCTCCGGCGAGCAGCGGTTCGCACCGCTCAACAGCTGGCCCGACAACGTCAACCTCGACAAGGCGCGGCGCCTGCTGTGGCCGATCAAGAAGAAGTATGGCCGCAAGATCTCGTGGGCGGACCTGCTGGTGCTGACGGGCAACGTCGCTCTCGAGACGATGGGCTTCAAGACGTTCGGCTTCGGCGGCGGCCGAGCCGATGTGTGGGAGCCGACGGAAGTCAACTGGGGTACCGAGAACACGTGGCTCGCGACAGACAAGCGGTATTCCGGTGAACGCGAGCTTGCCAGGCCGTACGGCGCGACGACGATGGGCCTGATTTACGTCAACCCGGAGG
>CAYRAE010000083.1:4517-9925 GCA_964422175.1 uncultured Luteitalea sp.
TTCGGCCGCATGGCCATGAACGACGAAGAGACGGTAGCGCTCATCGCCGGCGGTCACACGTTCGGCAAGACGCACGGCGCAGGTCCGACGACGCACGTCGGCCCGGAGCCGGAATCAGCCCCACTCGAAGCGCTGGGGCTCGGCTGGGCGAATACGTACGGATCGGGCAAGGGCGGCGACACGATCGGCAGCGGCCTCGAAGTGACGTGGACGTCGGCGCCGACGAAGTGGACCAACAACTTCCTCTGGAACCTGTTCGGCTACGAGTGGGAACTCACGAAGAGCCCGGCGGGGGCCCACCAGTGGAAGCCGAAGCACGGCATGGGTGCCAATACGGTCCCCGATGCGCACGACCCGACGAAGAAGCACTCACCGACGATGCTCACGACGGATCTGTCGCTGCGCTTCGATCCGGAGTACGAGAAGATCGCGCGCCGCTTCCTCGAGAACCCCGACGCGTTCGCGGCGGCGTTCGCCAAGGCATGGTTCAAGCTCACGCATCGCGACATGGGCCCTCTCTCGCGGTATCTCGGACCTGAAGTGCCAGCCGAACCGCAGATCTGGCAGGATCCGGTGCCGCCCTCATCGTCTGCGCCACTCGACGCGGCGGATCTGGCCGGCTTGAAGGCGTCGCTGCTCGCGTCGGGCCTGTCCACGACGCAACTCGTGAACACGGCGTGGGCGTCTGCCTCGTCGTTCCGCGGGACCGACAAGCGTGGTGGCGCCAACGGCGCACGGCTCCGCCTCGCGCCGCAGAAGGACTGGGAGGTCAACCAGCCAGCCGAGCTCGCGAAGGTGCTGCCGGTGTTCGAGCAGGTGCAGCAGACGTTCAACGCGGCCAACGCCGCATCCGGCAAACAGGTGTCGCTCGCCGATCTGATCGTGCTGGGTGGCGATGCCGCCATCGAGCAGGCGGCCACGGCGGCAGGCGTCGACGTGCAGGTACCGTTCACGCAGGGCCGTACCGACGCCACGCAGGAGCAGACGGACGTCGAGTCGTTCAGCGCGCTCGAGCCGCAGGCTGACGGGTTCCGCAACTACGTCTCGAAGGGACTGCCGGTGCCGGCCGAGGTCGCGCTGATCGAACGGGCGCAGATGCTCACGCTCACGGCGCCGCAGATGACGGTCCTCCTCGGCGGGCTTCGTGCGATCACCGCCCAGGGCACCGGTTTCACGAGCCGTCCCGGTGCGCTCACCAACGACTTCTTCGTCACGCTGCTCCAGATGGACACGACGTGGAAGCCGACGTCGGAGGCCGCGGAGACGTTCGAGGGCACGCGCGCGTCCGGCGAATCGGCCGGGTGGGTCGCGACGCGCGTCGATCTGCTGTTTGCGTCGAACTCCGAGTTGCGCGCGCTGGCGGAAGCCTACGCCAGCGACGATGCCGGCGAGCGGTTCGTCCGTGACTTCGTGGCGGCGTGGACCAGGGTGATGAACCTCGATCGTTTCGACGTCGCCTGATACACCCGAGTGGATGGCCGTCGGCCTGAGAGCCGACAGCCGTCCACTCACAACCAGCCGTACTTCCTGAACTTCACGTACAACACGGCATCGATCGCCAGCATCGTCGCCAGCGTGAGCGGATACCCCCAGACCCAGTGCAGTTCCGGCATGTGCGTGAAGTTCATGCCGTAGATGCCCGCCAGCAGCGTCGGGACGGTGATGAGCGCGCCGTACGCCGCGAGCTTCTTGGTCACCTGACTGTCGGCGATCCCGATGAGCGCCAGCGTCACGGTGATACCCGTCTGCAGCATTTCGCGCTGTGAATCGATCGCCGAGTTGATCCGCATGAGGTGATCGAAGACGTCGCGGAAATACTCCTGCGCGCCGAGACAGACCGACGGCACGCGTCCGCCCGTCAGCCGGGCCGTCGCTTCCATCAGCGACGCCACGGCGTGCTTGAGCACCATGAGCCGGTACTTGAGGTCGTAGAACGCCTCGATGTTCTTCGCGCTGGGAACGCCGCGGAAGATCTCGCCTTCGAGCCGTTCGAGTTCGGCTTCGAGGCGATCCAGGACGGGGAAGTACCTGTCGACGACGGCGTCCATGATCGCGTAGAGCACGAACCCCGATCCGCGCGCGAGGTTCTCGGGATCCATCTCGGCGCGCGTCCTGACGTCGCGAAAGCCGAGCGGCGACTTGCGTCGCACCGACAACACGTAGTTGCGGCCCACGAACACGTCCACCTCGCCGACGATGAAGTCGCCGTCGGGATTGGCCGGATCGAGGTCGATGGTCTGCAGCACCACGAACATGCTGGCGCCGTACTCTTCGACCTTGGGCCGCTGCTGTCCCTTGCGCGCGTCCTCGACCGCCAGTTCGTGCAGCCCGAACTCCTCGGCCATCTGCGCCAGTTCGGCGTCGTCCGGATCGAGCAGCGCCACCCACACGAAGCAGTCGGGACGGACGACGTAGTCGGAGATCGCCTCGCCGCTGATGTCGGCGAGCCTCGTGCCGTTCTGGTAGGCGACGCAGTTGACGAGCATTGCCGGCACATGATGCGGCCACGAACCACGAACCGGCAACCGAGAGGTTCGGCAGACGTGCAGCCGCGGGATTTCGTCCGGCGGTCAGCGATCCGATCTGGGGAGGTGGTCGACGGCCGGGCTCGGAGAGCCAGGCCCGCCTCCCGGGAGAACCGGCCCTATCGCTGGAAAGCGACGGTTGCGGTGAGAATCACCGTCGCCGGTGTGCCCTCGACGATCGTCGGCTCGTACTCCCACTGCCGGACGGCGGCGAGCGCCGCCTCGTCCAGAGGCGCAATCGAGCGGAGGATGCGCGCGTCCGCCACCTTCCCATCCGGCCCGACGACCAACTCGAGGATCACGACGCCCGAGATGCCCGCCTCGCGCGCGGCCTGCGGCGTCACGGCCTCCACGCGTCGCGTGAGGCGCGGCGGTGCGATGGCGCCGCCGACGCGGTAGGGGCCCGCGTGTGTCCCGTCAGGGGAGTGCTGTGCGTCCCGCGACGGGAATGTCGCCATGCGCGGTGGTCCGGACGGCTGGGCCGTCATGCTCAGCCTCGCCACCGAACCGCGCGTGATCGCGTCGTCACCACCCGCCAGCCACCGCTGTTCGATCTCGTCGAGCGTTCCCGACGCGTGACTGCTTCCCGCTCGATCGACGTCCAGCACGACCAGCGGTGTCGGCGCGAGCGTGAAGCCGTTCGTGCGTCCGATGAAGATGGCGCCCTGATCGGTGTGCACCATCTGACCGGTCGGTATGCGCGGTCCCGTACCGGGCTGAAATGTGTCGACGGTGAGCATGCCCTCCCATCGCCGATCGAGCGGCCACGCTCCCGCGTTGGTGAGGTGCCACGAGTAGAAGCGCTTCGCCCCCTGGGCAATCCCCATCTCGGCGGTATCCATCACGAGGAGCAGCCTCGACGCATCAGGTGCGAGCACGAAGCGCCCGAGACCGCGCAGCCGGCGCACGATCATGACGCTGTCTGTGCTGTTGATGACGACCACGTCGCCATCGACAGCTTCGATGATGCGTCCGGAGGTCTCGATCGGTGGCAATTGCGCGGCAGAGGGCGATGGAAGGGCTGCCGTCAGCAGCGCCGCGCAGGTTGCGAGGACTCCGTACGTCTGTCGCATGGGTCTTCCTCCGGGGAACTCCCATTCTGCCTGCATCGCCGGCGGCGATGCCAGACGTCAGAGGTGCCCGGGCTTCGCGCGAGCGGACAGGCGTTCGACGAGCGTGGACAGGCTGTCTGGCAGGTTCAACTCGTCGAACGTCAGGCGACGAGGACCTGCGTCGGTCTCCACGTCGAACTCATAGCAGAGCGTGTCACGGGCGGCTGTCGCGGCCGCGGCTGGCGGCGCTGATCGGGGGGCGTTCATCGCACGTGTGAGCGATGCCCGTTCGTCGGCCGTCAGTTCCGCGGCCGGCAGTTCACTCGTACGGATGAGGCCGGCAAAGCCCCCCGACTGCCGCAGACAGACCTTCGTGATGCGCACGCGTCAGAATCCCACGGTCTTCCACGCCTTCGCCACTGCATTCTCGGCGGCGCTGCCCACACCGTACATCGTCGCGGCCTTCTCCAGTGTCGTGGTGACCATGTCCGCGAACCGGCTCGTCTGCGTGAGCGCCAGCATCGACTGATACCAGATCGCGCCGGCCTTCTCCCACGCGTGTCCGCCGAGCGTTGTCGCGACGAGGAAGAACGCGTGGTTCGGGATGCCCGAGTTGATGTGGACGCCGCCGCTGTCGGCGCTGCCCGTGTACTTGTTGGAGAGATGCTTGGGCTGCGGATCGGTGCCGAGATACGCGTCGTTCTCGTACGCCTTCGCGGCCGTGAACGTGCGCAGCGATCGCGCGGACGTGGCCGGCCCCATGATTTCCGCACCGATCAACCAGTCGGCCTTCGCCGCCGTCTGTTTCTTCTTCCACTGCTTCACGAGCACGCCGAAGACGTCGGCGAAGTGCTCGTTGAGCGCGCCAGGTTCGTTGCGGTACTCGAGGTTGCACGTGTGCGTCACGACGCCGTGCGTCAGCTCGTGTCCGACGACGTCGAGCGAGCGCGTGAAGCGCGTGAAGACGACGCCGTCTCCGTCGCCGTACGCCATCTGCTCGCCGTTCCAGAAGGCGTTGTTGTAGCCGCGGCTGATGTGGACGCTCGAGATGAGGGCCATGCCGCGGTCGTCGAGCGAGTTGCGCTCGAACAGCCGCTTGTAGAAATCGTAGGTCGAGCCGGAGTGGTCGTACGCCTCGTTGACGGCCGGATCGGTCGAACGGGGATCGCCCTCGCGCCGCACCAGCGTTCCGGGCAGGAACGACGCGCCCTGATGTTTCATGTCGTACACCAGGCGTTCCTTCCTGCGATTGGCCGCGGGAATCGCCGCCATCATCGGCATCTGCGCGAGCGTCGTGCGCGTGGCGCGCAACGTGGCAGACCGCGCGATGGCGCTGATCGCGTGCTTGCGCACGTTCGGGTCGTCGGACTCCGCCAGACGATCGAGCACGTA
This sequence comes from uncultured Luteitalea sp., assembly GCA_964422175.1. GTDB lineage: Bacteria > Acidobacteriota > Vicinamibacteria > Vicinamibacterales > Vicinamibacteraceae > Luteitalea. The sequence goes on from CAYRAE010000083.1 coordinate 9,487, forward strand.
CGGCGGCAGAATGCACTGGATGGGATCGTGGCAGCAGTTCATGACGGGCTCCTCCGTTCTCTCCTTCAAACGCGCGTCCCCGCCGTTGCGTACAGCCAGACCGTCGTGCGTCGCAGAGGCCGGGCTCGGAGAGCCGGCTCTACCTTCCGTGGCGGCCGGTCCTGGTCCAGTACGCCGGCAGGTAGGGTCGGCGCTCCCGGCCCGACCGTAGGCGACCCGGTTTGCCGGTGCCCGGTGCCCAGTGCCCGCTGCCCGGCTGTGTCGCGATAGAGTGAAGCGCATCCGACGTCCGCGTGGACGTCCAGACACCCCGGTCCGATGCACACCACCCGTTCACGAACCCTTGCCATCCGCGTCCCGCTGCTGGTGGTGACGATGGTGGGGCTCATGGCGGGGTTGGTGGCTGGCCTGGCGCGGATGGGCTGGAATGTGCCGATCG
>CAYRAE010000083.1:10025-11124 GCA_964422175.1 uncultured Luteitalea sp.
CTCATGGCGGGGTTGGTGGCTGGCCTGGCGCGGATGGGCTGGAATGTGCCGATCGGAGCGGGTGTTGGAGCCGTACACGGACCGCTGCTGGTGTTCGGCATCTTCACAGCGCTCATCGGGATCGAGCGCGCGGCGGCGTTCGAGGCGCGATGGACCTACGTCGGGCCGGGTGCCGCGGTGCTCACGGCATTGGCGCTCGTCTCCGGGATGCCGGACGTGGCGTCTCTGCTGGCCGTGGCGGCAGCGACCGGCATGGCCGCCCTGAACGTGGCCATCGTGCGAAGGCAGGCCAGCACGCCGACGTGGCTGATGCTGCTCGCCTCGCTGGTGCTTGTCGCGTCGGCCATCGCCTGGGGGACAGGTGCGCCGGTGCCCAGACTGGTGCCGTCGTGGGTTGCGTTCTTCGCTCTGACCATCTCGTCCGAGCGACTCGAAGTCTCGCGCTTCGTCTCGCCGCCGGCGTGGGCCGTCCGCGCCCTCACGCTGGCGTCGCTCACGCTCGCCGTGGCGTCAGTGGTCGCGATCCTCTCGCCCGTCGTCGCGCTGCGTGTCACGGGCACCGCGCTCGTCGTCGTGTCGGCGTGGCTTCTGCGGTTCGACATAGCACGTCGCCTGGTACGGCAGACGGGACTGCCGCAGTTCACGGCGGTGGCGGTCCTGTGCGGCAGCGCGTGGCTGGGATGTGCAGGACTGCAGATCGCACTGACCGGCCTGCCCGTGGCAGGTCCGCTGTATGACGCGGCGCTGCACGCCGTCTTCGTCGGGTTTGTCCTCACCATGGTGATGGCGCATGCCGCGATCATCCTGCCGGCCATCGTCGGCATCGCGATCCCGTACCATCCCGTGTTCTTCGCGCCGCTGGCGCTGCTCCAGATCTCGCTCGTGGTGCGTGTCGCTGCAGACTGGAGCGGTGCAGGCGCGTGGCGACAATGGGCGGGCCTGGCCAACGTCGCGGCATTGCTGTTGTTCGCGGTCTCCGCCATCTTCAGCCGCATCACGACACGTAAGGCTTGAGCCTTTGGCCTTTGGCCTTTGGCCTTGAGCCTTTGAGCCGTAAGCCGTAAGCCGTAAGCCGTAAGCCCCGAATGCACACGCTCTA
>CAYRAE010000084.1:0-11095 GCA_964422175.1 uncultured Luteitalea sp.
CGTGATGTGGCTCGCGCGGCCGGTCTGGCGGTACACCGTGTGCGTGGCCGTCACGAAGTCCGACGGCTTCGCGTTCGGGATGTCGGTGAATGTCTGCGGGTTCCTGTCGATCAGGGGCAGCCAGCTGCTCTGCACGTGCACCACGATGCGGTGGCCCTTGCGGAACGTGTGCGCCACGTCGGGGAGATCGAAGCGGATCTCGTCGGCCTGCCCTGGCGTGAAGGGGACCGGTGATTCGAACGATCGCCGGAACTTGCCGCGGAACGGCTCGCCCCGCACGAGGATCTGCGCACCCTCGCCGGTTTCGTCGAGCACCTTCACCACGAAGTCGGCATCGGTTCCCGTCGTCGAGACGTGCAGCGACACGCCGATCGGCCCGAGTACCGTGACGTCTTCGGTGAGCACGGGAGTGCGATAGGTCAGCACGTCGGCACGCCTGCTGGCGAATGTCTGGTCGGACGCCATGTAGTCACGCGGCATTCCGATCGCCTCGACGCCGACGAGCGGCACGGGCTGTGCCGGATCGCTCACGTACGCGTCGTGCGCGTCCGCGGCCGACGGCATGTCGAGGCCGAGGCCGCGATCGGCGGTGAAGTAGTACGCGCGCGGCATCGTCTCCACCGGCCAGGCGTCGGACGAACGCCACCTGTTCGCGCCAGTCTCGAAGACAGACACCCCTGCGATGCCGGGAGTCGCATCATCGCGCAATGCGCGAGTGAAGAAGCGATGCTCGATCTCCTTCCTGTAGTGCTCGGACGTGGCCTGTCCGAACACCATCTCGCCCGTCTTCGATCCGTCGCTGCGCGCCCATCCCCCGTGCGTCCACGGACCCATCACGAGGTGACTCTCCGTGGCAGGACTCTGCGATCGCAGCGTCCTGAACGCCAGCAGTGGGCCCGCGAGATCCTCGGCGTCGTACCAGCCGCCGACGATGAGCACCGCGGGCGTGACGTTGCGCAGATGACGCCAGATCGAGCGCGCCTTCCAGAATTCGTCGTACGTCGTGTGCGCGTGGTTCTGCATCCAGTACGGGTTCTTGTCGAGCCCGTACCGCCGGCTCAGGTCCATCAGCGATCCGGCGTCCCTGTAGAACGCGTAGCCGTCGCGCGTGCCGTAGTCGAACGGCTTGTCGCGCTCGGGCTTCACCGGCCGCGGTCCGCGCGGGAAGAAGTTCACGTAGAACGAGAAGTTGTGCGCGAGCAGGAACGCGCCGTTGTGGTACGAGTCGTCGCCGAGGTAGTAGTCGGCGACAGGGCCCTGCGGCGAGACGGCCTTCAATGCCGGATGCGCGTCGATGAGCGCCGCCAGCGCGTAGAAGCCAGGATAGGAGATGCCCCACATCCCCACGCGGCCGTTGTTGCACGGCACGTGCTTCACGAGCCAGTCGATGGTGTCGTAGGCATCGGAGGCCTCATCGGTCTGTCGGCCCGTCTTGCCCGGCACGTACGGCCGCACTTCCTCCCATTCACCCTCGGAGAGATAGCGTCCGCGCACGTCCTGGTACGCCACGATCCACGGCTCGTCGGCGAACTCGCGCGACGGGCCGACCGTCTGCGGGTACGTGTCGGGCCCGTACGGGCTCGTGCTGTAGGGTGTGCGCTGGAGCAGGATCGGTGCCCCGCCTGCGGGGCACGTGCGCGGTGAGTAGACCGCCGTGTGGAGCCGCACGCCGTCGCGCATCGGCACGAGGTGCTCCGCCTTCGCATGCGTCGCGCGCGCCGTTCGCTCCGGTGTCGCGGCTGGCTGCGCCCGCAGGGACAGCGACGATGCGGCAACGAGAAGGACGAGGAGGAACCGAAGAGTCACCGCTGAAGGATGACACGTCGTATCGGCCATCGGCCATCGGCCATCGGCCGTTGGCCTTTGCGCCTACCGGTTGCCGACCCCCTGTACCGCCCTGATCACGACCACCGTCTGGTCGTCGTGCTGCGGGGCGCTGTTGGTGTGTTCGGCGGCGGCGGCGTTGATGGCGTGCACGATGCCCTCGACAGGCGTCGCGGCGTTGGCGAGTGACGTGAACAGGTCGACGAGGCGCGTCTCGCCGAACTCCTCCTGATCGTCGCCCTGGCCTTCGACGATCCCGTCGGTGACGAGCAGGAAGACGTCGCCTGGCGCGTACGGCAGCTGGCGCTCTTCGAGTTCCGACTCGAACAGCGTGCTCGACGACAGGCCGAGGCCCAGGCCGCGAGGCAGCCAGCGCCGCACCCTCGCCGTCTCCGCTTCGTAGTGGTACAGCGGCAGGTGGCCGGCGCGGGCGATGGTGATCGTCCTGGCCGTCGTATCGAAGAAGACGCCGAGCGCCGTCACGAAGGAGCGGCGTTCCATGTCTCGCCCGAGCAGCGTGTTGGTACGGACGAAGAGCTGACGCGGCGTGAGACCGAAGCCGTGCAGCGACCTGACGATGCCCTGCAGCTTCGACATGTAGAGGGCGGCTGACGTCCCCTTGCCGCTCACGTCGCCGATCATCACGGTGAGGTGGCCCTCGCCGTTCTCGAGGTAGTCGAAGTAGTCGCCGCCGACTTCCTGCGCCGGGACAGACATCCCGAACACCTCGAGCCCCGCTACCGTCGGCGGGCGCTGCGGGAGTGACTCGAGCTGGATACGTCGCGCGATGGCGAGTTCCTGCCGCGCGCGTTCCTGCGCGGCGAGGTTCTCGTAGAGGAACGCGTTCTCCACGAGCAAACTCGCCTGGCTCGCGATAACGCCGAGCAGCGCCGAGTCGTCGGCGTTGTAGGCCGCCTCGGACAGCTTCTCGCCGATGAAGATCACGCCACGCAACTCGTCGTGGCCACCGATCGGATACAGGTGATGGATCTGCGCGCGTCTCAACGCGAGGCGCAATCGTGGCGGCGCGTACTCGGTGTCGAGTTCTCCGCCGCGCGCCGCGCGCAACACCTGCACGGCCTCTTCCGCACACGTGCCGCAGAAGGCGGCCCAGTCCTCTGGTTCGAACCCGACCGACCGCTTCGAACTGAGCAGCCGCGGTCCCTGCACGAAGACGAGGCCGGCGCGCTTGAGCGGCATCAGGCGATCGATCACCGTGAGCACGCCGTCGGCGAGGCCGTCGAGATCGAGGCGCGGCCCCATGATCTCGCCGAGTTCGCGCGCGGCGCGACGGTAGTCGTGCCCTTCCTGGTAGTACTGCTCGGCGAGGAAGCGGTGCCCGCGCTTGAGAAGCGCCCTGAAGGCATACGCGAACGCCACGGCGGCCGCGATGAGCACGCCCTTCTCGACGAGCGCGCGTCGCGCAGGATCGACGGGCGTGGGCAGCACCTCGATGGCCTCGCTCGTGAGCCGCACGTTCGGCAGCGGCAGTTCGAGGTGCATCATCCGCCACCAGAACCACACGCCCACGCCGAGGATGAGCAGCGTCCAGGCCGAACTGACCAGCAGGTACTGCACGTTGCGGCGCACGCGCAGGTCGAGCTCGAGCAGGTGATAACGCCCGATGACGAGCAGGTACACCACGAGCACCGCGAGGTAGACGAGCGCGTTCACCCCCTGCGCCACGGACTGCGAGACGATCCCCAGCGACAGCCCTATCAGCCGGCCGAGGATGCCCACGACGAACGGGCCGATCGTGAAGCCGACGGCGAGGCTCGTGGCGATCGACGTTGGTCGTGAGATCTGCCGATCTTCGGGGCTGTAACTGCGGCGGGTGCCTGCCGACGCGATCGCGGCGAAGGACACCATGAGGATCGCCGTCATGTACGGCACGCCGTCGATGTTGTTCGGCCGTCCCCAGATGAGCGCGAGACCCACCACGGCCAGCACGATCGCGAGCGCGTAGGCACCGATGATGGCCCAGCGTCGCCGCACGAGGCCCGGCCGCTCGCGCGGGAAGTACCGCATCGAGTGCAACCAGAACGCCACGCCGAGGCCGGCCGCGAACGAGAGCAGGAAGTCCGACGTGAACAGGTACCAGGTCGGCAGCGTCCGCCGCGGACGGTTCAACGCGACGGCGATCGTGTAGCCCGTGCCCATCCACGCGAGCCCGAGGTAGTACGCCGCCTTGATGTGCGTCCTGTACGTCGCCAGCAGCGTCCCGCCGACGATGTAGAGCAGGCCGACGATCGCGAGCAGCAGCGCCGCGATGCCGATCCCGAACGCCGACAATCGCACTTCGAGCGTCACGAGTTCGCCGTTGCGCAGGACCTCGTACGCGCTCACGCGGCCCACGTACGACGCGCGCATCAGGCGATCGGCGTCCAGTGCGCTCGCAAAGCCCTGGCCGTTGATCCGCGTGATCACGTCGCCCGGCAGCATGCCCGCGCGATCCGACGCGCCCCCCGGCGTCACCTGCGTGACGACGACGGTCTTGCTGATGGACCGCACGGCATCCATGAAGCCGGCGGTCGGCACGATCACCGAGACAAGCCTGCGCGTCCTCGCACGGTACGCCGTGACTTCCACTCGGTCCTGTCCGGCGATCCGCTCGCGCGCCTCGTCGGTGCCGGCCAACTGACGCCTGTTGATCTCGCCGATGATGTCGCCGGGTTCGAGCGCCTCGACGGGCTCGACTCCGTCGATGAACCCCGCGACCACCGCGAGCGTTTCGTTCCGGTTCGGCCCTCGCTCGCCGGCGACGTGCTCGACGACGTAAACGGCCGAGAGCGGATCGATGAAGAGGTTCTCGTCGGTGGCCGAGCGTCCGACGACGAACAGGTTCATCGCCGCGAGCACGGCAAGACACACGCCCAGCACGGCCACGGCGGCGCGCAGCAGCGCTCGCGGACGGCTGATCGTGGTCGGTGTCACGGACGTCAGAGCCTCACTGTCGCGCGGGCGCGGCAGGCTGGCCCGGGCGCGGCGGTGCGAACGGCAGGACGTCGGGCATCACCCGCACGCCCGTCGAGAAGACGAGCGGCGCCGGTCCACCTGCGTCGAACGTCACTTCGATGAACCCGGCGCGGTAGCCCTTGCCCGGCGCCTCGACACGGGCGCGATAGGTGCCGTTGGCATCCGGCTGCAGTTCCGTCGACGTCCAGACGGGGCCGAGCGACTCGAGACGGAAGTCGCGCGCCGTCGGATTCACCGCCTGCCAGAACAGCACCGTCTTCGGCCGCGTGGCCGTCGTGAGCTCGAGTGTCCCGTCAGCGCCGGCTTTCCAATCGAACGTGGGTCTCGGCGTACCGGCGACGACCGAGGCGTAGAAGGCGAGGAGATTCTCTGGCGCGCTCGACTCCTTCAGCGAGTGATCGGCATTCGGCACGTACCGGAGATGTTTCTCGCCGGGCAGATCGCCGTAGTAGAACTGCCATGAATCGGGCAGGAAGAACTGGTCGCCGCTCGCGTTGACGATGTACTTCGGGATCGTGAGGCGCGTGCGATAGGAGTACGGATCCTCGACCGCGAGCAGCGCGTCGAAACGCGGTGCGTTCATGCGGTCCATGATGCCGTGCACCACGTAGTCGTCCACGGCCGGCGCCCAGAACCCGTACGCGCGGTAGTGGTGCGTCATCGACGTCCGCAGGTTCAGTACGTCGATCACGGCGGGCATGATCGCCACGACCCGGCTGTCCACCGCTGCCGTGGTCCATGTCGTCCAGCCGCGCTTGGACGCGCCGGCGACAACGAACTTCGTGATGGCGCGCCGGCCGCCTTCCGGCGACTGCGCGAAGGCCTGCACGGTGTCCATCGCGCGCACCGCTGCCTTGGTCATCGGCAGGCGCGCGAGCCACCCATCGTCGGCATCGTCGAGGAACTTGCGCCATCCGTACGCGATGAGATCGTCTTCCTTGCGCGCCACCCCATCGTTGAGGAAGGTGAGTGGCTGGTTCGGCACCATGCGCAACTCGGTGACGATCGTCTTCGTGCGCGCGGCGAACGCCGCCAGCATCGCGTCCGTCTTCGGCAGTGTCGTGCGGTCGTTGGCGCCGCCGCCGATGAAGAGGAGCGACGTGTCGCTCTCCACCCGGTCGGGCCGCATCACGGTGAGGTAGTGCTTCCACTCCGTGCGATCGACTTCACTCGATGTCCGCCACGTCTGTGACGTCATCTCGATCGTCGTGACGACGAGCGAACCTTCCTGGCGCGTGGCGACGACCTGCCAGCGATACGCGGGATCCGGCGTGGCGACATAGCGATCGAGTGCGGTGGCCGAGGCGTCGGACGCCGGTACGCGCAACGGTTGCGCGCCGGCGGACACACCGTGAGCGAGCAGCCCGACGACGAGGGCAACGGGCAGCAGACGGATGGACATCGACGGGGACCCTTTCAGTCGGGGGTGGCAGGCAGTGTATCAAGCCATCGCGACAGCGTGTCGGCCACGCGCGCGTACACGTCCGCCTGCTTCGCGTCGCGGACGCGGACCTCGAAGCCATGCCCGCCGTGCGGCACCTCGACCACTTCAGCTCGTGCACCGGCGGCCGCGAAGGCCTGCCTGATCTCGTCTGGGCCGCCGAAGGGGTCGCGCGTTCCCTGCACGACGAGCAGCGGCACGCGGATCGCCGAGAGGTGCGCCACGCGAAGCTGGTCGGGCTTGCCCGGTGGGTGGAGCGGGTAACCCAGCGCGACGCACCCGCGCACCGCGCGCGGTGCGTCGTCTTCGGCCAGCACCATCGTCGCCATTCGTCCGCCCATGGACTTGCCGCCGATGGCGAGCGGTTCGGCGGGGAAGCGCGCCACCACGCCGGCGACCACCGCGCGCCAGGTGTCGAGCAGGACGGGCGTCCGGTCGGGCACCTTGCGGCCCGCCGAAATGTAAGGGAAGTCGAACGTGATGACGCGCGTCCCGCGAGTGGCGAGATCGCCGGCCCGCGCGCGCATCCAAGGGTGTCCCTGTCCGGCGCCCGCCCCGTGCGCGAGGATCAGCGTGTGCCGTGGCTCGGCGGCCTCATGCACCGCCGCCCGCAGGTCGCCTGCCGGCCCGGGGATCCTGAAATCAGTCACCAAGCCATTGTGCACCGCCCCCCGCGCGCTGGTGTGCCCGGCTTGTCCATGGTGTAGCCGCCGGACTTGTCCGGCGGTCAGCCGTTGAGGCTCCCGCGATTGCCACGCCGTAGCGTCCGAGGGCGAAGCGGGGGATGATGGTTTCCATGCACGATCGACGCGAATTCCTGAGCTTGATGGCGGCCATGGCTGCCGTCCCGACAGTGGTGGGGGCGCAGGAGGGGACTGTCTCCACAGTGACCGGCGACGTGCCGGTGCGCGACCTGGGCATGGTGCTGATGCACGAGCACGTCATGGTCGACTTCATCGGCGCCGACAAGGTGAGCCGGAGCCGCTACGACGCCGACGCCGTCGTGCGCGCTGCACTTCCGCACCTGCAGCGGGCGAAGGAGCTGGGGTGCCGCACGCTCGTCGAGGCCACGCCTGCGTTCCTCGGGCGGAACGTGGCGCTGCTGCGGCGCCTGTCTGAGGAGTCGGGACTGCTCATCATCTCGAACACGGGTTATTACGGGGCGGCGGGCGACAAGCACCTGCCGGCGCACGCGTTCAAGGACTCGGCGCAGCAAGTTGCGCAGCGCTGGATCGACGAGCGCCGACGTGGCATCGACGGCACCGACGTCCTCCCGGGATTCATGAAGATCGGCGTCGACGCGGGCCCGCTGTCCGAGGTGGATCGCAAACTCGTCGAAGCCGCGGGCCTCACGCACAAGGCGACGGGACTGCCGATTGCCTCGCACACGCCGGGCGCCGAGGCGGCGCACCAGGCGCTCGACGTCCTGGCGTCGCAGGGCGTGCCGCTCGACGCGTTCATCTGGGTGCACGCGCACGACGAGGGCGATGACGGACAGGTGCGTCGTGCGGCCGAGCGTGGCGCGTGGGTGGAGTTCGACGGCATCGCGCCGGACTCGGTGGATCGCCACGTGCAGCGCGTGAAGATGATGGCCGACGCCGGTCATCTCGGCCGGGTCCTCGTGTCGCAAGACGCTGGCTGGTACCACGTTGGCGAAGAGGGCGGCGGGACGTTCCGCCCGTACGACACGCTCTTCACGGCGTTCGTGCCGGCGCTGCGCGCGGCACTCGGCGACGCGGCTGTCTCGCAGGTTCTCGTCACCAACCCTGCCAACGCATTGGCGCGGAGGGGATAGGGGATCGGGTCGGCAACCGGCAACCGGCAACCGGTCCGCCTTCGCGCTTGGCGCGCTACGGCGCGGCAGGCTAACGGGCAACTCCGGAGATGTAGGGGCCGCCCCTACGCACGCACCGATTTCCTTCACAGGCTCTTCAGCCCCTGGCGCAGAAGGATGATGCGTCACGGCGCGGCAATGTACTTTGTCGTTTAAAGTGCGCGGGTAGATGAGCTCAAGCCGATCCGTTCCGCCGGATCGATTCCATCCAACGAATCGGATCGACCACTCGCTTTCGGCGGCGACATGCCCTGAACGCGCCTGATTTCGACACAAACACGGTTTCGCCGTGCTGGCAGGAAGGTTGCTGTGTCAGCACGATATCGGTCCGGTTCAACCCGGCAGGCCCCCAGTTTGTCCCGGCCTGCCACACGCGCGCGGCGAAGCTGTCCTGTCGTGAGGGCGACAGGTGTCACGAGCGGCCCCGGGCCGCGTGCAGGACGAGCTCACGGCGCGCCTTGGCATCGTGGCTCTTTTTGGACATTCAGGAGGAACCGGATGAGAGGCAACTTGCTCGCCTTCGTGGCGACGCTGTGCATGATGTTTGGAGCAGGTTCGGCGATGGCGCAGGCACCCACCGGCGACATCGTGGGCCGCGTGGTGGACTCGTCCGGCGCCGTGCTGCCGGGCGTGGCGGTGAGCGCCAGTGGCGGCGCGCTGCTCCAGCCGATGTCGGCCGTCACGGGCGACACGGGCACCTACCTTTTCCCTGGTCTCCAGCCGGGTCTGTACACGGTCAGGTTCGAACTCACCGGCTTCAGGACGGTGATCGTCGAGCGCGTCCAGGTCAACGTCGGCAGCAACACGACCACCAACATCACGCTCGAGGTCTCGGCGCTGCAGGAGAGCGTCACGGTCACCAGCGAGGCGCCGCTCGTCGACACGCGCAAGGTGGGCACGAAGACCAACTTCACGCAGGAGCAACTCCAGAACGTGCCGTCGGCGCGCGACCCGTGGGTCATGATGGAGCGTGTTCCCGGCATCGCGATGGACCGCGCCAACGTCGGCGGCAGCCAGTCGGGCCAGCAGTCGGGCTTCGTATCGCGAGGTGCGAACACCACGAACAACATATGGATGATGGACGGTGTCAACATCACCGACCAGGCGGCGACGGGCGCGACCGCCATTTACTACGACTTCGACATGTTCGAGGAGTTGCAGCTCTCCACCGGCGGCAACGACGTGACGCAGCAGACCGGCGGCGTGGGCATCAACATGGTGACCAAGAGCGGCTCGGACCAGATCCGGGGGTCGGGCCGTTTCTATTTCACCGACCAGAAACTGGGTTCGGTCAACCTGACCGAAGAGCTGCGGGCGCAGGGCGCGCGGTCCGGTGCACCGGTTCAGAACATCAAGGACTACGGCATCGAGGGTGGCGGGCCGATCTGGAAGGGCCGGGCGTGGTTCTGGGGTTCCTACGGCAAGCAGGACGTGAAGGTCGGCGTCGTGAACTTCTTCCAGAAGGTGTCGGGGTGCCCGGTCAATGCCGCCGATCCGCTGGCCAGTCAGCTGTCGATCGGAGAGATCAACAAGTGCCTCAACACCGACCTGACGGTGCTCGAGAACTACAACATCAAGGGCAGCGCGCTGGTCTTCTCGGGCAACACCTTCACATGGCACAGCAACTTCGCCGACAAGGCGCGCAACGCGCGTGATGCCAGCGACACGCGCCCCTTCGAGACGACCTACATTCAGTCAGGTCCGGTGTGGACGCACAAGGCCAGCGACCGCCACGTGTTCAGCGATCGCTGGATCGCCGAGGCGGCGTATGCGCATGTGGGGGGAGGGTTCGGCCTCTTCTTCCAGGAACCGGGGCTGCGTTCCGTCCAGCCGTTGTACGACCGCGGAACCGGGCGCTACGAACGGTCGATCAACGAGTCCGTGTACGACCGCCCGGCGACGAGTGTTCAGCTCACGAGCACCTATTTCAAGCCGGCATCGTTGGGCGGCGACCACGCGTTCAAGGTCGGTTACACGTTCCGCGACACGCCTGCGACGTCGTCGACCGTCTACGGTGGTGACGTCTACGCCACCCTCTTCAATGGCGCTCCGGACCGCGCACAGTTCTGGCGCAGTTCGTTCACCGACTACGGCATGACCACGCACAGTCTCTTCGCGCAGGACACGTTCACGAAGGGCAAGTGGACCGCGACGGCCGGCGTGCGGTGGGACCGCCAGGACGACACGGCCAACCCGTCGTCGGTCGAGGCCAACCCGATGATCCCCCAGTGGCTGCCGGCCATCAACTTCCCCGGCGCCGACGCCGGCGTGACGTTCTCGAACCTGTCGCCGCGCCTCAGCGGTGCGTACGACCTGTTCGGCACGGGACGCACCGTCCTCCGGTCGAACTTCTCCATCTACTACGGACAGTTCGCCCCTGGCTCGCTGTCTGGTCCGCTCAACCCGGTCGGCGCCGCGAGCATCACGTTCCCGTGGAACGACGCCAACGGTGACAAGCTCGTGCAGGTGAACGAGGTCACGCTCACGCGTGCGGCGGTGATCACGTGGTCGGGCAACTACAACCCCGACAACCCGACGAACCTGGCGTCGTCCAATACCGTCAGTTCCGACCTGAAGAACGAGAAGACGACCGAGTTCACCATCTCCGCCGATCATCAGATCGCGTCGAACATGGCGGTGTCGGCCAGCTACATCTATCGGAACTACAGCGATTTCCGGTGGAACAAGCGTCCTGGCATCAGTTCGGCCGACTGGGTGGAGATGTCCTACAACGCGCCCACATGCGGCGCTCAGGGCACCTGCCCCACGATGACCTATTGGCAGCCGACCAAGGCCATTCCAGGCTTCACGAACCTCCAGCAGCAGGCGGGCTATGACCGCTCGTTCAACGGTGTCGAACTGTCACTCGACAAGCGCATGTCGAACCGCTGGATGCTCAACGCGAGCTACGCATTCAACAGCGCCGTCGATCACTATGACGGCCCCGATTCGTACAGCGTCAGTGGCGATCCGACGAACTTCGAGCTCTACAACAACGGGCAGTTCGCGCAGGAGGCCGG
>CAYRAE010000085.1:0-9591 GCA_964422175.1 uncultured Luteitalea sp.
CTTCTCGATGTGCTTGCGGTATTCGTCGAGCGTCGTCGCGCCGATGGTGTGCAGCTCACCGCGCGCGAGCATCGGCTTGAGCATGTTGGAAGCGTCGAGGGAGCCCTCGGACGCACCCGCGCCGACCACCGTGTGCAGTTCGTCGATGAACAGGACGATCCCGCCCTGCGAGTTGACGACTTCCTGCAGCACTGCCTTCAGCCGCTCCTCGAACTCGCCGCGGTACTTCGCGCCGGCCACGAGCGACCCCATGTCGAGCGCGACGATGCGCTTGTCCTTGAGGCCTTCCGGCACGTCGCCGCGGATGATGCGCTGAGCGAGGCCTTCGACGATCGCGGTCTTGCCGACGCCGGGTTCGCCGATGAGGACCGGGTTGTTCTTCGTGCGGCGTGACAGCACCTGGATCACGCGTCGGATTTCATCGTCTCTGCCGATGACGGGATCGAGCTTGCCGTCGCGAGCCGCGGCCGTGAGATCGCGTCCGTATTTCTCGAGCGCTTCGTACTTGGCTTCGGGACTCTGATCCGTGACGCGCTGCGTGCCGCGCACGGCGACGAGCGTCTCGAGGATCGTGTCGCGCGTCGCGCCGGAAGCCTGGAGCGCCAGTGCGGCGGGCGTGCGTCCGCCCTCGCCGGCGATGGCCAGCAGGAAGTGTTCGGTGCTCAGGTACTCGTCCTTGAGCTGTGCCGCTTCCTTCTCGGCGGCGTCGAACACCGCGCGCAGGCGCGGTCCGATGCCCACGTCGCTGCCCCCGTGCACCGTCGGGCGCCTGGCGAGATCGGCGTCGAGTGTCTTTGCGAGCGCCGCCGGATCGACCTGCATCTTGCGCAGCACCGATGGCACGATGCCGCCCTGCTGGTTGACCAGCGTGACCAGCAGGTGCTCGGGATCCACTTGAGAGTGGTGGAGGCGCGTCGCGAGTTGCTGCGCGCCGACGACGGCCTCCTGGGCCTTTTCTGTCAGTCGATTCAGATTCATGGTTCGTCCTCCCCGTTCGATGTCGAGTCGATGCGGTCAGGTGTACTTTCCAGACCTCCGCCGAACGAGTCGGCTGCCTATGCGGGCTGCGTACGCAGGGCCGCCAGGGCTTCGTAGTGGCTGCGCTCGTCCGGCGTGAGCTCTGTGGGTACCTGGAGATCCAGGGTCACCAGCAGGTCGCCACGCTCGCCGGACTTGCCGAGCACCGGTCGTCCATGGCCGCGGAGCCGGAGCACCGCGCCTGACTTGGTGCCCGCCGGAACGCGCGCGCGAATGCGCGTGCCGACGAGCGGCATGACCTCGACTTCGCCGCCGAGCACGGCGGTCGGAATCGGGATCGACACCCGCGTGGCGAGGTCGTTGTCGCCGCGAGGCTCGAAGCGGGCATGCGGTGCGAGCCGCACGCGGAAGTACACGTCGCCGCCCCCTGATGCCGCACGGACCTTCTGGCCCTCGCGGATGCCGGCGGGGAAGCGCACTTCGAGCGAACGCTCGCCCTCGGGGCCCGTGAGCGTGACGCGGCGCGTGGTGCCCGTGAACGCTTCTTCGAGACTCACTGGCAGCTCGTGCTCGGGCGGCGGGGGCTGACGCCGTGCCCGCGCACGGGAGCGACCACGCGGCGCGCCCTCGCCCTGTCCGCCGAAGAACGTCGTGAAGAAGTCGGAGAAGGGATTGGCGCCGCCGCCTCCACCGAACATCTCCTGGAACTCCTCGGGCGTGACGTTGCGATAGCCGCCCTGTCCGCCGAATGGATTGCCCCCGCCGAACGGGTTCCCGCCGCCCGACGACGGGTCGTACCCCGCGCGCTGCGCCTGCTCGTAGGCCTTCCAGTTGGCGCCGAGTTCGTCGTACTTGCGACGCTTGTCCTCGTCGCCGAGCACCTCGTACGCCTCGTTGATCTCCTTGAACTTCGCCTCGGCGGCACTGTTGCCGGCGTTCACGTCGGGGTGATGCTTGCGCGCCAGCCGCCGGAAGGCCTGCTTGATCTCCTTGGCGGACGCGGTCTTGGGCACACCGAGCGTGGCGTAGTAGTCACGGAACTCCATGCCGCCTCCTCAGAACCCGAGCCGTTCGCCCAGGCGGTCCAGTTCCTGCGCGAGCCGACGCAGCGACGCACGTGAACCGTCCGCGCCGTCGGCCAGTGGCCTGATGCGCTGGAGCACGTCGGCCACTTCGAGCAGGCGCTGGACGCCGGCCAGGTTGACTCCCGCCTCGTCCACGAGGTGCTTGATCGCGCGCAGGCGCTGCAGTTCGTCGTGCGAATAGACGCGCATGCTGCCGAGCGTACGAGGAGGCCGCACGAGACCGAGGCGCTCGTATTTCCTGAGCGTCTGGGGGTGCATGCCGAGATGCCTGGCCGCCATGCTGATGAGGATGAATCCCTCGTCCGCGGGCGCCGGGAGCCGCGAGCGATTTCCAGTCATTGACACGGACTGAGTATAGATATTGATATGACACGTGTCAATTTCATGAGTCGAGGTGTCGTAGGGCATTGGCCGCTCGCGGGCGCGCTTCGCTGTAGGCGACGGTCCGCGGATGCCGCATACTGGACCTCGTGCGCTCGCCCCGGATATCCCGTTCGGCGCGAGTGGCCACCGAGGCACCGTGGACTTCGCTTTCTCAGATCTCCTGACCATCGGGCTGCTCGTCCTGCTCGAGGGCCTGCTCAGCGCCGACAACGCTCTCGTCCTCGCGATCCTCGTGCTCTCGCTGCCGCGGGAGCAGCAGCGCCAGGCCCTTCGCTACGGCATCATCGGGGCCTTCGCGTTCCGTGCGCTGGCCACGATGTTCGCGGCATACATGATTGGCCTGGCATGGGTGAAGCTGGTGGGTGCCCTCTACCTGCTCTGGCTGCCGGTCCAGCACTTCCGGGGCGGTGGAGGAGAGGATCGCAAGGCCATCAAGCCGGCGACGAGCTGGCTCGGGCTCGGCGCGTTCTGGACGACGGTGGTCAAGGTCGAGTTGACCGACATCGTCTTTGCCATCGACTCGATTCTCGTGGCCGTGGCGATGTCGCCGAAGCTGTGGGTCATCATCACCGGCGGGCTGCTGGGCATCGTCGCGATGCGGCTGCTGATCGGCCAGTTGCTCAGCGTGGTGCAGCGCTATCCGGCGCTCGTCGATGGCGCGTTCGTGATCATCGCGTGGGTGGGGATCAAGCTGCTCGTGGAGTACGGGCACCAGGTGGGCTACATCCACTTCGCCATCCCGAAGTGGCTCTCGCTCGGCCTCATCGTGGTGATCTTCGGTGCGTTCTACATCTACGCGCGGATCCAGGGGCCTGTGGATCTGCCAGACGATGACGCGGCGGACCTGTTGAAGGAGACCACGAGGTGATCGACGTCCTCTACGAGCATCCGAGCTGGTTCGCGCGCCTCTTCGCGGCGCTGGACGAGCGTGGTGTGCCGTACAGGCGTGTCGACGCGGCCTCGCTCCTGTTCGCACCGGACTGGCGTCACGATCGGTCGGCGCGCGCGGCGGCTCCGGACCTGCTGGTGAATCGGATGAGTCCGTCGGCGGATCGTCGCGGCCACGGCCACGGCATCCTGCCGACGCTGCAATACCTCGAGTCGATGGAGGCCGGCGGCGTACGTGTGATCAACGGCTCGCGCGCGTACGGCTTCGAGATCTCGAAGGCACGGCAGATGGCGCTGCTGGCCGACATGGGACTGCCATTCCCGAAGACGCGCGTGATCAACGACGCACGCATGGCGGTGGCGGCGACGGCAGGCTTGCGCTGGCCTGTCGTCGTGAAACCGAGCGTGGGCGGGAGCGGAGCGGGCGTCCTGCGCGTGGACAGCGAGGGTGAACTGCGGGAGGCTGTCGAGACGGGGCAGTTGGACTTCGGCGTCGACCACCTCGCGCTGGTGCAGGAGTTCATCCCGGCGCGCGACAACCACATCACGCGTGTGGAAGTGCTCGACGGGCGATACCTGTACGCGATTCACGTGCCCGTGACGGGCCAGAGCTTCAACCTGTGCCCCGCGGATCACTGCGAGTTGCCACCGCCAGGGTCGGCGTCCGTCGCAGACGCCGAAGTCATGGCTGGTGCCGTCGCGCTCGGCGGCAACTGTGTGGTCGCGCCGGCCGCGCCGACACGCCGATTCGTCCAGGCACATCCGCCAGCCGACATCGTCGATGCCGTCGTGCGGATGACCACGGCTGCCGGTATCGAGGTCGGCGGTGTCGAGTACGTGATCGACGACCGCGACGGCCAGCCGTATTTCTACGATCTCAACGCGTTGTCGAACTTCGTCGTCGATGCCCCGGCCGTGATCGGTTTCGATCCCTGGGGGCCGTTCGTGGACTTCCTCGTCGCCGCGCACGCCGCGGCGCGTTCCTCCAAGGAGTGACTGCACATGCCGTATCCCGAATTCCTCGTTGCCCCGATGCGTGAAGAGCTGACGGACGTCGGCTTCACCGAACTGCGGACCGTCGCCGACGTGGACGAGACGCTGACCAGCCCGGGCACGACGCTCGTCGTGGTGAACTCGGTGTGCGGGTGCGCGGCGGGCAAGGCGCGCCCGGGGATCGCGCGCGCCATGCAGCACGCCACGCGTCCCGACCGTGCGGTGACGGTGTTTGCCGGTGCCGACATCGAGGCCACCGAGCGTGCGCGCGGCTATTTCACCGGCTATCCGCCCTCGTCGCCGTCGGCGGCCATCCTTCGTGATGGCAAGCTGGTCTACATGATGGAGCGGCACCAGATCGAGGGCAACACGGCCGACGGCATCGCCGCCGCGCTGACCGCCGCCTTCGACAAGTACTGCGCCACGCAGAACGCGTAACGTCGCGGTATAGGCCGTCGACGCGTCTCAACCTGGATGTAGGGGCGACGCATGCGTCGCCCCTACGCACTGGCGCTGACGGGCGGCGGCAGTTCTCTCGCGTTCGGGTGATCCGGATGGACGAGCGTGAGGGGGATGCCGTGTGCGTGGCGGGTCCACGTACGCGCGACGGCGTCGGCGAGCGTGCCCACGAATGCGGGGTGCGCGTTCACGGATGACGCGCGGGCCATCGGGACGCCGAGGGCATCGCACGTTTCGCGTGCTTCGTGATCGAGGTCGTAGAGCACCTCGATGTGATCGCAGACGAAGCCGATCGGGCTGAGGACCACGCTCGTGAGGCGTCCTGTCGCGTGCTCGGCACGCAGGTAGTCGTTGACGTCGGGTTCGAGCCAGGGATCCTCGGGACGCCCGCTGCGGCTCTGGAAGACGAGGGCCCAGTCGTCGACGCCGAGACGCGCGGCCGCGGCGGCCGCCGACTCCCGTAGTTGCGCGTGATAGGTCTGCGCACCCGGCATGCTCGTCGGCACGCTGTGCGCCGTGAACACGAGCCGTGCCGTGGCCTGGTGTGCGGGAGGCAATGTGGCGCGCGCCTCGCGTACGTGATCGGTCACCGCAGTGAGGAAGCCTTCGTCCACGTGCCAGTCGTCGACGTACGTCACGTCGACGGGGCGCAGGCCGGCGGCGGCGACGGCTTCGCGGGCCTGCATGACGTTGTCACGATACTGTCCGCAACTCGAGTAGGAGCGATGGGCGGCGGCCAGGACGCCGATGGCGCGCCTGACGCCATCTCGGGCCATGCGCGCGAGGACGTCGGGCAGCAGCGGCGACCAGTTGCGCATGCCCACGTACACTGGCAGCGGCAGTCCGCGCGCCGCGAGCCCTTCCCGCAGTCCATCGGCCTGTGCGTCGGTATACGCCGTGAGCGGAGAGACGCCGCCGAACAATTCGTAGTGGTGCGCCACCTCCTCGATCCGCTCCGCGGGGATCCGGCGTCCACGCAGCACGTTGGCCAGGAACGGACGGATGTCGTCGGGTCCCTGCGGACCGCCGAACGACACGAGCAGAACGGCATCGAATGGTGCACGCATGCACCCAGGATGATAGATGCGTACGATTCTTCTTACAAACGACGACGGCGTCGAATCGGAGGGGCTCCACGCCCTCGCCGGGGCGCTGGCGCCGCTCGGGCGCGTGGTGACGTGTGCGCCGGTGGGCGAGGCGAGCGCCATCGGGCACGCGCTCACCCTGTCGCGTCCGCTGCGGCTGCGCGAGATCACGCCTGACGTCCACGCCGTGGACGGGACGCCCGCCGACTGCGTCAACATCGCGATCGCCCACGTCCTCGGCGGGCGACTCCCGGATCTCATCGTTTCGGGCATCAACAAGGGCTGGAACGTCGGCGACGATGTGACGTATTCGGGCACCGTGGGTGGCGCGCTCGAAGGCCTGCTGCTCGGCGTCCCGTCCATCGCGGTGTCGCTGCAGCGTAGCGACGACTACGACTTCACGCACGCGGCCGCCGCCGGCGCCGACGTCGCGCGCGGTGTCTTCGAGCACGGATTGCCTCCGCGTGTGCTGCTGAACGTGAACGTCCCGCGCGGTGTCCCCGGCGGGTGGGCGACGACGGTGCAGGCGTCGCGGACGCATACGACGAGCGTCATGCGGCGGACCGATCCGTGGGGACGCCCGTACTTCTGGTTCGACGAGGGGCGATTCATCTGGGCCGAGCAGGACGGCACCGACTACGAGGCCGTTCGCAGCGGGCTCATCTCGGTGACGCCGCTCCACGCGGACCTCACCGCGCACGCCGCCCTCGCGGCCACGGGCGCGCTCGTGGCGCGGGTCACGCAGGGCACTCAGGCGCGATAGTTCACGTGCTGGCCCTTGCCCGAGGCCGCCGCGGCTTCGATGAGGCGCACCATCGCCTCGCCGTCGCGGCGCGTTTCGGTGAGCGCCTTGCCGATGGCCACCGTCGTCCGGTCCACGCGCGTGGACGGGCTGTCGTTGCCGATGCTGCCGACAGAGGGAATCGCGGTCATACGGACACAATCGGCGGGCCGCGGCGAAGCGTGAATCCGGATTCGGAGTCCGGCAGCGGGCAAGCCGGCCCGCCTCCGCGCCTTCGGCGCTACAGCGAGGGCATCCGTTGGTGGACTCCGACAGGCGGTTGGCTCAGATCGGTTCGTGCGCCTCGAACGGCGACATGCCTGTCGCTTGCGGCCGCGCGGCGTCCCGTTGTAGACTCGGCGGGTTGTCGGGGCGTGGCTCAGCCTGGTAGAGCGCTCGGTTCGGGACCGAGAGGTCGGAGGTTCGAATCCTCTCGCCCCGACCAACGGACAGCAAGCCGCTTGCGGACTTGCGAGGGATTTCAGAAGAGGGCGCTTCTCCGGGAGCGCCCTCTTTGCGTTCATGGGCAACCACGCGTCTGGAGGTGTGCGTTGAGAACGCTTCGCTTCGTCGTCGATCGAATCGGGTGTGCGATCACGGGCGTGTTCAAGATCTACGCTGGCCCCGGAGCCTGTGCCTGGTTCTAGCTGCGCGTGCTCTCGGCCGCGAGCGACAGCAACACGCCAGCCACAGTCTGCTGCGCAACGCTACGCCATCAGCCTGAGATGGCCTCGCGCGCTTGTGCCGCTCACCGGCGCAACCACAGGGTTGCCTTGACGTCGAGACCTCGGGAACGTCACTGCTGTGGATACTCGTCCCGGGACGAGTTGTCGAGGTCGGCCGAGTAGTAGCGCTTAGGACTGGAGCCATGGCGAAGCTTGAGGTGGACTTCCTTCCGGAGTTTTCGAAGGGTGCGCTCATAGAGGAGTTGCAGCGACTCGCGCGCGCACTCGGGAAGGACGCGCTGTCGCGGCTGGATATCGACCAACGCGGCAAGGTGAGCTCCGCCGTAGTGCTGAAGCGCTTCGGTTCACTTCGGCATGCGCTGCAGGCCGCCGGGCTTCGTCCCACGCGGTTCATGAAGGCCTCCGACGCTGAACTGCTCGATCTACTTGAGGAAGTATGGGTCAAGAGCCTGCAGAGATTCGGGCGGCGACCGGAACGCGGGGATCTTAGGGTTCTTGGCGCGCCCGTCTCGGCGGATACCATCGCTCGCCGGTTCGGCTCGTGGAAGAAGGCTCTGATCGCAACCGCTGAACGGGCTGATCGTGGACCGTCGGGAAGCCCAAATCAGGTCAAGGTTCCGGCTGATTCAATCGGCGCTTTACCGAGCCCACGGAAAGCGCTGTCCGTGCGGAAGCGGTTCTTCGTCCTGAAACGGGATCGCTATCGCTGTCGCCTCTGCGGAGCGACGGGCGTCGGGCTTGAGGTCGATCACGTCGTTCCCGCCGCGCGCGGCGGTTCAGATGCACTGGATAACCTGCAGACGCTCTGTATTCCATGCAACCGGGGCAAACGTGACAGCCGCGAATAGGGGGAATAGGCTCGCAACACGCAGTGGCGGCGGACGGCGCTGACCGTTGCCACTTCTGCTTAGCGTCAGAGCGCCCCTCGTCGCGAGAGCCTCCCGTGGCCAGGACTTGTCCTTCTCGTTTTCGTGGACCTACTGCCAGGCCGCGCGATAGGCCTCCACGACCTCGTCGAGCCGGCGCGTGATCGGCGTCTTGGACACGCCGGCCAGCGCCGGCCGCGTGGCGATGGCCTCGGCGCCGCGGACGGTCGTCGCGTAGCCCGTCCGCAGTCGGCGCAGCGTGGCCGATAGGTGCGTGGGCTTTGCTCAGGTTGCCATAGGCAACGTAGCTTGTCCCTCCCAGCCGCGTGCGAAAGCACATCCGCCGCCAATCCGGCGGCGAGCGGAATGCGCGTACGAGGAGTGGCGGACAGCAGACCGGCTGAGGTACAAGTACTAGTCGAACATGCCCACGCCAAACCTTCTCGCCTTCAGTGGAACGAATGCCCAGAAGCCGGCTCAGATGTCCCTCCGCTGCCCTGTCTGTCGGCAACAAGGTTACTTCCTGCCAGTGCCCGGAGTCTTAGACGTCGGCGGAAAGCATCAAGTATTCGGTATGCGGTACTGCCCTGGCCCGTCATGCCGATCGGTCGTCTACGTCTCTTGGATGCACTCGGCGCATGGTGGCGTGCAGACATGGCCGCCGACGCGCATTCCGTTCGACTCGACTGACCTGCCGCAGGAGGTCGTCTCGTCGCTGGAGGAAGCGATTACCTGTCATGCGCACCGGTGCTATCGCGCGGCAGCGATCATGGTTCGGCGTGCGTTGGAGATGCTGTGCGACGCGCGCGGGGCGACTGGGGCGAACCTCTACGCGAGGCTAGATGCACTGAGCCAGCAGGCGCTGCTCACCAAGGAACTGACCGATGCGCTCCACGCGCTGCGCCTACTCGGAAACGACGCGGCGCATGTCCAGGCACAGACGTACAACGACGTGGGCGCGGACGAGGTGTCGGCCGCGATCGACGTCACGAAGTTGATCCTGCAGGCGCTGTACCAGCACGGCGCTGTCATCCGGCAATTGACGGCCCTACAGCGCCCCAACCCGACGCCGTGAACGCGCCGGGCGAGCGCCCTGAGGAGACTTGGAGTCGCGTTCATGAATGCCTGCCGCCAATCGCTCGCGAGCGTCGGTCACACGCCTCGCCAACTCCACGAGTAAATCCGGCCGTTGCGATCTACACCGAAGGTGCGCGAGCGTCGCATCGTGACGGTCTCATCTGGCGTGGTTCGTGTCTGCGTCTCGATGCGCCAGAGATCGTCATTGACCCGCGTGGCGGTGCCGGTGGTCGTCGTGGAGCCAGGGAGCGTGATCGTGCGATCGCGCCGGTAGATCAGAAGCCGGCCGCCTTTGCCGTCTGGGAGCAC
>CAYRAE010000085.1:9601-11018 GCA_964422175.1 uncultured Luteitalea sp.
TGACCTTGGCTGCACACCCGCTGCTCAGCGCGGCGAGCAGGACCACGACCACCATCATGAACGAACCGCGACGCCACATTCCGCCTACCCTCCCTATTGGTTGGAACCGGGGCCGATGGAGGAGTGTGCCGTGCGCGCCCGGACTGATGCAAGAGCCGGAGTTGCTCTCGGTGGTGGCTCGGAGTGCCGGGGCGCGGCGCTCGCTTGTCCGGATGATGTGCGGTTCCTACGCATCCTGCGCATTCCTACGACGGGGGGCCGCTAGGAATGCGCCGAAATGCGTTGCGGGGCGCGGTTCGGGACCGCGAAGTCGGAGGTTCGAGTCCTCTCGCCCCGACAAACGAGTTCAGTCCATTCCGGTCACATCGGTGACGGACTATTCCGACGACATGGGTGACATGGCCGGCCGAAGGAGTTGGCGAGGGGCTCGAGCCGACAGGTCTCATCGTCGAAGTACCCCAAATCGTCGCGCATGAGGGTGACGAGCGAGAGATGGTCGTCGACCTGACGGACGCCCACCGCTTACCCGGCGAGCGCGTAGCTGACGTTGATCTTCCGCTGGCGGAAGCAGACGCGGCCGCCGTGCGTGACCGTCGCGGTCCAGTCCTGAAACGAGTAGTCGAGGGGCGGCAGGCCGACGTACGGGCGTGGGGACGCCGCGTAGTGGGCGGCGGGCATCTGCTGGCCCGGTGCACTTTGCTCTCGGCGAAGGCATCGCGCGGCCTGCCGAGGAACGTACTGAGCAAACTGCGAGTCTCACATAAAGCGCCGACGCTTGAAAGCAAGAACGTCGGCGCGTGTCAGCGCGAACCATTCGCCGTTTAGTCGCCGCGCTGCGAACCGGCCGTGCCAGTAGCGTTCGATCCCGGCTGGGTCATCAGTTCGAATCGCATGCACGACGTCGGCGCGCTCGGGGAGTTGGATCGCCAGTTGGCGTGTGCGGCGATCGAGAGCCGTCGTGTACCCGATCTTGTAGTGCCGTCCCGCTCGCAGTAGGTATACGAAACCTTCGGGCTCCTGCGTTGGCGATCGGAACGCCGGCTCCTCAGCCTGTTCGGGGCCGACATGCTGAGGAGGACAGAGTTCAAGCACATCTGCGTATTCTGGATGTCGTTCACAGAAGGCTCGGAGACGAGATATCTGCTCAGCCTTGTTGCCGAGACGCGCAAACGTGGTGTGGCTCGGGAAACCGGAAGCGCCGCGGGCACGAAGCCGGAGCTCTCCATATACCGGCAGTCGGCCCAACTCACGGGCGAACTCGGCCAGTGGACGAAGTACGTCATTGTCCGCCAGCCGACTCGTAAGGTTCTGCCTTGCGCAGCCTGCCTCCGCAACCGCGTCTGCCCAGCGTGCCCAGTAACGCCCGTGCCAATCCGACGGTCGGATTCCCGTTTCAGTCGCAAAGCGTTCACGGCCG
>CAYRAE010000086.1:0-11007 GCA_964422175.1 uncultured Luteitalea sp.
CGTGCGAGATGTCCTCGATGCGCCACGACGAGGCGCCGAGCAGGAACGTCTCGCCCACACGGCTCTCGAAGACCATCTCCTCGTCGAGTTCACCCACGCGCGCGCTGCCGGCCGCCGCGCCGGCGAGGAAGACGCCGTACAGGCCGCGGTCTGGAATCGTGCCGGCGTTGGCGATGGCGACGTGTTTGGCGCCCTGCCGCGTCGTCAGCCGATTGACCACGCGATCCCACGTGACGCGCGGACGAAGCTCCGCGAACTCGTCGGACGGGTAACGGCCCGACAACATGTCGAGCACGCCGTCGAAGATCTGCCGAGCGAGCGACGCGAACGGCGCCGCATGCGTCACGCGCGCGTACAGGTCGTCGGTGTGCCAGTCGTCCATGGCCACCATCGCGACGATCTGCTGCGCGAGCACGTCGAGCGGGTTGCGCGGCATGAACGAGGCCTCGACGCGACCGTCGTGCATCGCGCGCACGGCGGCGGCGCACGCCACGAGGTCGCCGCGATACTTCGGGAAGATCAGCCCCACGCTCGTCGCATCCACCTGATGACCGGCCCGCCCGATGCGCTGCAGGCCGCTCGCGACGGACGGCGGCGCTTCGATCTGCACCACGAGATCGACGGCGCCCATGTCGATGCCGAGCTCGAGCGACGATGTACAGGCGAGTCCGCGGAGGCGCCCGGCCTTGAGAGCGTCCTCGATTTCGACGCGCTGCTCGCGCGCGAGCGATCCGTGATGCGCGCGGACGAGCGTCTCGCCCGCCAGTTCGTTGATCGCGCCGGCAATCCGCTCCGCGAGGCGCCGACTGTTGACGAACAACAGCGTGGAGGTGTGCGCACGGATCACGTCGAGCAGACGCGGATGAATGGCCGCCCAGATCGAGGGTGCGAGTGGCCCTGCCGCCGCGGGTCCGCTCGTGATCGCCTCCACCTGCGTCAGGCGCGCCATGTCCTCGACGGGCACTTCGATGTGCAGCGACAGGTGTCGCTTGCGTCCCGCATCGACGATCTGCACCGGCCGCCACGCAGGATCTTCCTGCGGGGCCGGGTTCGGAGAACCGGCCCTACCAGATGCGTCGGCTTCACTTGGCAGGGTCGGCTCTCCGAGCCCGACCGAATCGATCCTGCGTGCCGCGCCGCCGAGGAAGCGTGCGACTTCGTCGAGCGGGCGCTGCGTGGCAGACAGGCCGATGCGTTGCACCGGACCACGTGCGCGCGCGTCGAGCCGTTCGAGCGTGAGCGCGAGATGCGCACCGCGCTTGGTGGCGACCATCGCGTGGATCTCGTCGACGATCACCGTATGGACGTCGCGCAGCACGTCGCGTGCGTTGGACGTCATCAGCAGGTAGAGCGACTCCGGTGTGGTGATGAGGATGTCTGCCGGATGCCGCGTGAAGCGCGCGCGTTCACCGGCGGGCGTGTCGCCCGTGCGAATCGCGACTTCCGGTACGTGATGCGGCACACCCTGCTCGCGTGCGAGGCGGCTGATGCCGGCCAGCGGCGCGCGCAGGTTGCGCTCCACGTCGACGGCAAGCGCCTTCAGCGGCGAAATGTAGAGCACGCGGCAGCGTTCGCGCACGTCCGGCGGCGGCTCGAACATCACCCTGTTGATGCACCAGAGAAAGCCGGTGAGGGTCTTGCCGCTGCCCGTGGGCGCGAGGAGCAGCGTGTGCGCGCCGCTGGCGATGACGGGCCAGCCCTGCACCTGCGGGGGCGTGGGTCTGGCGAACGACGCCGCGAACCATTGCGCCACCACCGGGTGGAAGAGTTTGGGTACGCCCACGGTTTTTCTGTATCCTCTCATGTTGGACCGTGGGCCAGGAGCCGCCACGGGGAGGACTGACCTGAATGAGTGATGCCGGAGAAGGGCTCGTCGACGCCGAAGCCCGATTGCAGGAACAACTTGACGCGCGGGAACACGAGAAGCGTCGCCGCGGCCTGGCCGCCGGCGTCGATCCCGAGAAGCTGCGTGCCCGCGAATCGCTCCGGCTGGCGAGGGCGGAACTGACGCGTCAGCTCGAGAACACCACGCACCCGGTCCGCAAGGCGCAGATCGAGGCGGCGGTGGCCGAACTCGATCGCCGTCTCGCCGCCGTTCAGTAACGGGGCTGTGCCGAACCGGGTCGCGGCCCTCGGCGTCCATGCCTTCACGGCGTCGGGAGCGCTGCTCGGCTGGCTCGCCCTGCGGAGCGCCTGGTCCCACGACGTCCGAGCCGCGTTCTTCTGGCTCGCGGCGGCCGTCGTCGTCGATGCCGTCGATGGCGTCATCGCGAGGGCTGTCGACGTCAAGCGCCATGCGCCGTCGATCGACGGCGCGCGCCTCGACGACATCGTCGACTACTTCACGTACGTCATCGTTCCGATGGCGATCCTGTGGGAAGGCCAGTGGCTGGGCGGCGCATCAGGGACGTGCGCCGTGGCCGCCGTGCTCATCGCGAGCGGCCTCGGGTTCTCCAATCTCTCGGCCAAGACCGCCGATCACTTCTTCACGGGCTGGCCGTCCTACTGGAACATCGTGGCGCTGTACATCGCCGCGTGGGGATGGTCGCAGACCACCACCACCGTGCTGCTGGTGATGCTGGCCGTGCTCGTGTTCGTTCCGATCAGGTACGTCTATCCTTCGCGCACGCCGATCCTCATGGGACTGACGGTGGGCCTCGGCCTCGTCTGGGCCGTGCAGATGCTGCTGACCATCTGGTGGCTGCCCGACGTGCCTGCCTGGCTGCGCTGGAGCGGACTCGTCTATCCCGCGTACTACATGGCGCTGTCGCTGTGGCTCAGTGGCTCGTCGCGAGCCATGCGGCCCGTGACGTGACTTGCTCCGGCGTCGTCGCCGGACGCGGGATCAGGCGCCATGAGTTGCCGGGTTCCTGCGCGAACGTCACATCGAGTCGCACCAGTTGATCGCGGCGCGCGACGAGCAGCGCGGCGAGCGTCGTCGGCGGGTACTGGTCCATCCGGCGCTCCCACTGGTCCGCGCGTACACGGACGTCGTCGATCGCGAGGATCTCGTCGTCCACGTTGACGCCGGCGGCAGCGGCTGGTGAGTCGCGCTGCACTTCGCTCACCACCAGGCGCCCGCCGTCGATCCTCGTCCGCACGCCGAGCCAGCCCCGCGTCGCACGGCTGTCGGGCGGCAGGAACTGCAGGCCGTATGCGTCGAGCAGGGGTTCGTAGTCCAGCGGCTGCGTCGTGTCGAGCATGCGCGTGAGCACGTCGGCCATGCCGGGACCGCCAACCTCGACGATCGTGGCGCGGAACTGCGCCTCCGTGTAGCCCTTCGCGCCGGAGTATCGCGCGTACGCGAGCCGCATCACGTCGTCCAGTGACTTCTGTCCCTGCGTGGCGAGACGGATGCGTGCGTCGAGCAGCGCGGCGATGACGAGCCCCTTGGTGTAGTAGCTGATCGTCGTGTTCGACGAATTCTCGTCGGGGCGGTAGTACTTGATCCACGCATCGAACGACGCCTGCGTCACGGGCGTCACCAGCCGTCCGGCGGTGCGCTCGACGCCGCTGATGTCGCCGGACAACCCGACGAAGTAGTCCGCATCGGACGCGAGACCGGCGCGCCGCACCAGCAGATCGCCGTAGTACGACGTGAAGCCTTCGGCGACCCAGAGGCTCGGCGTGTAGTTCTCCTGCTCGTAATCGAACGGTCCGAGCGTGACGGGGCGCAGGCGCTTGATGTTCCAGACGTGGAAGAACTCGTGGCCCACGAGGTTGAGCCAGCCGACGTACGCCTCGCGCGTACCCATCGCCCAGCGCGACGCCATCAGCACCGACGAATTGGCGTGCTCGAGTCCGCCGCCGGCCTCGGTGATCATGTTGATGAACACGTACTTGTCATACGGCAGGCTGCCCCAGAACTTCTCGTGCTCGGCGACGATGCGCTGGACGTCGGCCACGGCGCGGGCCCCATTCCACGAGCCGTTCTCGTTGACGTTGACCAGCGCGTGCGGCTTGCCGCCCTGCGTGAACGTGTAGACCTTCATGTCGCCGGCCACGATCGGGCTGTCCACGAGCGTGTCGTAGTCGGCGGCCACGAATGCATTCGTCCGGCCGCTGGCTTCCGCGAGCCCGCTCATCGCGTTCGACCAGCCGTCGGGTAGCGTGAGCGCGACGTGATGCGGCCGCTGCAACCCGCCGACGAGCGTCAGGTACGTCGACGCGCCCTGCAGCAGCGCGAACCGCGACTCGATCCAGTTGGTACGCACGCTCATCTCGCGCCCGTAGACGCGATAGCGGATCGTGACGTGTGAAGCGCCGGCCGTGTCCACGGCCCATCGGTTCTTTCGCGTCTTGACCGGGGGCGCCACACCGGCGGGCGACACAACCTGAACACCTTCGACGTGACGCGCGTACTCGCGCACGAGGTACGAACCCGGCGTCCAGACCGCCATCATCAACTCGATGCGAGGCTGTCCGCCCGTCGGATAGGTGGCTTCGACGTCCACGTAGTGCCGCGCCGCGTCGGCGAAGCTCAGCGCGTAGGTGATCGGGGCGTCGGCCTGCGCCCGCGAGGGCGCCCTGGCGGCGGTCTGGGCGTCGGAAGTCATGGGCGACAGGCAGGCGAGTACGGCGAGAACGGTGAGGGTATGGCGAATCATGGGTCTGGTACGAGCTGTCGGCGTGGCAGGCGCACGCCACATGAATCATAGGAGATTCCGTTCGCGCGCTCACGTCCCGGCATACCATGACGCCCATGTCGCGACGCGCCCTCGGTTTCGCACTCGGGATCTGCCTGGCTGCGGCGGTGCCCAGCCGCGCCCAGCCACGAACCTCCGCACCGCCTGCGCACGCCGTTCCGGGCCTCGAACGACCCGTGACGGTCTCGATCGACGGAAGCGGCATTCCTCACATCCGCGCCGAGCGCCTGTATGACGTCTTCGTCGCTCAGGGTTACATGGCCGCACGCGATCGTCTCTGGCAGATCGACATGTGGCGCAAGCGCGGGCTCGGGGAGATGGCGAAGGACTTCGGACCCGAGTACGTCGAGAGCGATCGCATGGCTCGCGCCGTGCTGTTCCGCGGCAAGCTGTATCGCGAGTGGCTGGCGTACGCCTCGGATGCCAAGCGCATCGCCGAGGCGTTCGTCACCGGCGTCAACGCGTACGTCGCGCTCACCGAGCGTCAGCCGGAACTGCTTCCGGAGGAGTTCCGCCTGCTCGGCTACACCCCCGCCCGCTGGGACGCGTCGGACATCGTCCGCATTCGTCACCATGGGCTTACGCTCAACCTGACGGGCGAGATCGACAGGGCGGAGGTGTACTGCAAGGACGGGCAGGACGCAGCGAAGGCGGACTGGTTGCGGCGTGCACTCGTGCCGGAGATCGCGCCGACGATCGCGGAGGGTGTCGACCTGTGTGCACTGCCGTTCGCGCGCTTGCGTGAGGCCTATGCGCTCGCGACGGCGCGACCCGTCTTTCGCGCGCCAGCCACGGCTGCCGGCGCTGTTGGCGGGCCATCACTCGCGCTGCTACCCGTTGCGGCTGACGATGCGGCGGCGCAGGGATCGAACAACTGGGCGGTGGCACCGGCCAGGAGCGCGACAGGGCGGCCGATCCTCGCAAGCGATCCGCATCGCGCGCATTCGGCTCCCAGCCTCCGCTACATCAGTCACCTCGTCGCGCCGGGCCTCGACGCGATTGGCGCAGGCGAGCCGTTCCTGCCGGGCATCTCGATCGGCCACAACGACGCGATCGCGTTCGGCCTCACGCGCTTCTACATGGATCAGGAGGACCTCTACGTCTACGAGACGAATCCCGATCGTCCCGACGAGTACAGGTACCAGGGCCGCTGGGAGCCCATGACCACCGTGACCGAACGGATGGAAGTCCGCGGCGAGGCGCCACGCGACGTGACGCTCGCGTTCACGCGGCACGGCCCGATCCTCGCGCGCGATGCGGCGTCGCGTCGTGCGTTCGCGTTGCGAGCGGCGTGGCTGGACGAGGGCATGGCGCCGTACTTCGGATCGATCGAGTACATGCGCGCGCGCAACTGGGATCAATTCACGGCGGCGATGAACCGATGGGGCGCGCCCGGCGAGAACCAGGTGTATGCGGACACGCAGGGCAACATCGGCTGGGTACCCGGAGGCCTGACGGTGATCAGGCCGAACTGGGACGGGCTCACGCCCGTGCCCGGCGACGGCCGCTACGAGTGGGCCGGCTATCGCGACATGGACGAACTGCCGCGCGCGTTCAACCCGAAGGCGGGCTACGTCATGACCGCGAATGAGGCCAACATCCCGCCGGATCACCCGGCGGCGGCCAAGGGCGTCGGGTACGAATGGAGCGACGCGTTCAGGGCCACGCGTCTGCACGAGTTGCTCGGCGCCTCCGCTCCGCATCGTCTCGACGACTCGCGTGCGTATCAACTCGACACGCTGTCGGCCCCGGCGCGGCGTGTGACGGCGTTGCTCGCAGGTCTCACCGACGAGCGCCCTGGCGTGGCGCGCGCGCTCGATCTCCTGCGTGGATGGGATCACCACATGCGGCCGGACAGCGCCGCGGCCGCGATCTTCGAAGTGTGGTACGCCGCGCACCTGCGGAAGGCCGTGGTGCAGGCCGTGCTGCCCGCCGGTGCTGCCGCGCGCGTGGGCAATGGCGATTCGACGCGCGTGCTGCAGGTGCTCGACGGACACGACGGATGGTTGACGCCGGAGCGTCGGGCGCGCGTGCTGCTCGATTCACTGGCCGCCGCGCTGCACGACCTCTCGCGCAGGCTGGGTTCGGACGAGTCGACGTGGCGATGGGGCGCGCTGCACCAGGCGATCTTCGAGCATCCGCTTGGCGCGCGCGTAGATGCCGAGACGAAGCGCCGGCTCACCGTCGACGCCGGACCGATCGGCGGATCCAGCGTGACACCGATGGCGACAGGCTACCGCGCGAGCGACTATCACCTGACGGCCGGCGCGTCGTTCCGCATGGTGGCCGACGTCGGCCGCTGGGACGCGTCGGTCGCCATCAACACACCGGGGCAGTCAGGCGATCCCGCGAGCCCGCACTATCGCGACCTCGCACCCCTCTGGGCGCAGGGACAGTACATCCCACTGCCGTATTCGAAGGCCGCCGTAGACAAGGCCACGCGCACGCGCCTCACGCTCGTACCGGAATAGGGCGGATCGAGGTAGGCCTTGGGCCTTGGGCCATCGGCCTTCGAAAACGGGCCGGGTACGCGGACTCTTTGACAGTAGCGCCGACCTCCAGACAATCCGGTGCCCGGTGCCCCGTACCGGTTGCCGATCACTCCGTCAGGCCAAGCGCTTTCTGCATCTGCTGACGTACCAGCGTAAGGCGTTCGAGTCCGCCGCCCTCGACTTCCGCCGACGCCCAGCCCGCGAAGCCGATGTCGGCGAGCGCGCGTCGCACCTGATCCCACGGCACGTCATCCTGCGCGTGCGTGATGTCCACCATCGTGCCGGCCGCACGACTGCGGCCCTTGATGTCGAGCTTCACGCAGCGGTGGCCGAACGATCGGATCCATTCGCCCGGCTGCGCGAAGCGCCAGTGGTTCCCGATGTCGTAGTACATGCCGACCCACGGGCTGGTGAAGCTGTCGATGAAGCGGATGAAGCGCTGCGGTCCCTGATCGGCGCCGCCCTCGACGTCGTACATCATCCGGTTGCCGACGTTTTCGATGAGGATCATCTGCCCGAGCGACGCGGCAAGCGGCAGCACCTTCCGGATCTCCTGCCGTGCGCGCTCCTCGATGACCTCCGTTGGCCCGTCGCTCGCCTGACCGACGACGAGCAGGACGCCGTTGCCGCCGGCAGCGTGCGAAAGGCGCACGCAGTGTTCGAGGTTCGCCCGCCCCTGATTGCGCTCCGCCTCGTCGGCGCTCGTGAGGCGCAGCTTCCAGTGCGCATGATTGATCGCGCCGTGAACGAAGACGCCCGTTTCCTGCACCGCGGCGCGCGCCTGTTCCACGGTGAAGCTGCCGGCTTCGTCGAAGTCCACGCCATCGAATCCCGCGGCGGTCGCCAGCTTCAACCGCTCGGCCAACGACAGCACGCGCCCACCGTCTTCCTTGGCGATCATGCTCAGCTTCGTCGCGATCAGCAGCGCCTTGCCTGCCGGTGGCACGACGACGGCGCCAGCGTCGCGCGACGGCGTACCCTGCGCCTGTGCAGGCAGCGTCGCAACGGTGGCACTGCCCGCGAGCGCCGCGGCGTGCGTGAGGAAGTGACGACGGGTGGGCGACGTGTGTTGAGTCATGGCAGTCGCTGAGTATATGCGCCACCCGCGTCGATGCGCTCTGCTCGTCGCTCGTCGGCCCCGCTCCAGCTTCTCGTTCTCCTTCTGTATGCGCTCGTGGCGCGCCTCCATCCGCTCGTTGGCCGCGTGCAGCCGCGCAAGACCGGCCGCAACATCCGCTTGCGGAATCTGTGCTGTCAGAGTGGCTCTCGACGACGAGAGCATCGTCTGGCGACGACATGCACGCGCGCGTCGGATGCAGCGTCGATGTCAGCGCAGCAGCTTCCAGGAACGCAGCCAGTCGCCGAGCGCGTGGAGGTGGTCGACGTGGTCCGGCGCCGAGTTGCCGGCGAAGCCGAGGACGCGGAAATCGCCTCGCCGTGCCTCGCTCAACTGCTGCATGCCGAGCGGACCCTGCTTCAGAACGGGGCGTCGCGTGAGCGCCAGCGACGCGAGCAGGGCATTCGCCGTCTCCGTGGTGCTGGCGTACGTCCCTGGATAGACCTCGGAGTGCGTCACCACGAAGCGCTTGCGCCCGGCTGCCGCATCAGCGGCGAAGCGTGCGAAGACGTCGATGTCGGCGACCGTCACGTCGGGATCCTTCGCGCGCGCGGCGCGTGCGTCGCCATCGAGCACGTACGACGCGTGCAGGCTGTCGAGCAGCACGATGGCGTCGACATGTGCGTAAGCGTCAGGTTCCTCGATCACGGCCCTGACGGCGCCGTAGCCGGCACTGAAGGACGTGAGCACGACGCGCGACCACGTCACGGGCAGCCCGACGGCGCGCGTGGTCTCGTCGGCGGCCTGTTCGAGGAGCCGTGCGAACGCGGCGGGATCGGCGAATGGCGCGGCGTACCTGGACGATCCGGCGCCCAGGTTGACGGTCACGAGTGCCGCGTGCGGTGCGCTCCTGGCCACGTGCTGCTCGATCAGCCACGACGCACCGTGGAAATGCACGACGAGCGGCATCGACGCCCGTCGCCTCTCGACGGCCGCGCGAGGCACGAACAGTTCGCCCATCGGCAGCGTCGCGCGCATGCCCACCGCACGCGCCTCGGTCAGACGCGGGTGTGGCCGCGTCGTCTCCGACATCGGCGACGCGTTCTGGGGCGTCTGCGCACCTGCCAGTGGCGGCGCGATGATGGCGATCGCGAACACGCCGCGCGCGGCACGTCGCAACCAGCACGCCACCGTGCGCGTCACCGTCGTGCGTCGCCGCTCAGCGCGTCGATGGCCTTCGCGATGCGGCGGGCCCGCGTCTCGGGCTTCTTCGCGTCCTCGATCGCGCGCACGTGCTCCTTGCGGTGCGTGTAGGAGAGTGCGTCGAAGGCCGCCCGCGTGCCGGCCGTCTTGCGCATGGCGGCGGCGAAGTCCTTCGGGACCTCGACGGTGCGGTCCGCCGTGTCGAGTTCCACGGTCACGCGCACGCGATCGCCGCCGGCCACGCCCGCCTTCTCGCGATGCGCCGCCGCGAGGGCGATGAGGTACCGGCCTCCCATCACCGCCACAGTACTGCGATAGCTGTAGCCGCGGATCGTGACGACCACCTTGGGTCGCTTGCCGCTGGACAGCTGCTCCACCACGTCGGCGGGCACCTCGATGCCCGTCGCACGCATGTCGTCGGCCTTCAGAATCGTCGTCGTGAAAGTCTTGCGAGCCACATCCGCATCATTTGCCTGTGCCCCGCGGCTGTCAACGCCCGCGCCGTTCCGACACTCCGCCTCGTCATGACGCCGTGTCCTGCGTTGGATGACCTGTCACATCCCACCCGCAATTCCGCGTGTGGAGGGGCGGCCCTCGTGGCCGCCCGTTGGATCGGGCACCCACAAGGGGGTGCCCCTGGAGCCGGCGAAGACCAGCGCCGCTCGCACCGAGTCGCCGACGTGCGAGGATGACGGGCATGTCGCGCCTGCTGTCGCTCGCCTCGCTCCTGTTCGGCGCCGCCATCGCGGCTGTGCTCGTCGCTCCCCCGGTGCTTCTCCGTGCGCAGGCCGCCGTCTCCTGGCCTGGCGAGGCGCGAATGGCGCTCAGCCTCAGTTTCGACGATGGACGGGCGAGCCAGGTGACCGAAGGACTGCCTGTCTTCGCACGGCATGGCGCGAAGGCCACGTTCTACGTCGTGCCGTCTGCCGTCGAGCGTGACGTGGAGGGTTGGAAGCGCGCGGCCGCCGCAGGCCACGAAATCGGCAACCACTCGCTCACGCATTCCTGTTCGGGCAACTTTCCGTTCTCGCGATCGAAGGCGCTCGAGGATCACTCGCTCGAGCGGATGGCGCGGGAACTCGCGGAGGCCAACGCACGCATCGCAACGCTGCTCGGCGTGACGCCGCGAACGTTCGCGTATCCGTGCGGTCAGACGTTCGTCGGGCGTGGCCGCGACACGCGCAGCTACGTGCCCGTCGTCGCGGAGCAGTTCCTCGCGGGACGCGGCTGGCTCGACGAGGCCGCCAACGATCCGGCGTTCGTCGATTTCGCGCAGACGCTCGGCGTCGAGATGGACGGTACGGACTTCGACCAGATCCTGCCGCTGCTCGACGAGGCGCGCACGCGTGGCGCGTGGCTCGTGCTCGCCGGACACGACATCGGCGCCGGCGGCCGGCAGACGACGCGCGTGGCGATGCTGGATGCGCTGCTCGCGTACGTGAAGGACCCCGCCAACGGGATCTGGCTGGCCACGGTTGCCGAAGCGGCGGACCGGATCGCGGCGACCCGTCAAGCGCGCTGACGTGAACGAAGGGGCTGGAGAGCCTGTGAAGCCATCGCGGTCGGCGTGAAGGCTCGGGTCCTGTCGCCGGACAGCCCCACCCGTCCT
>CAYRAE010000087.1:0-10955 GCA_964422175.1 uncultured Luteitalea sp.
GCGGCGGCATCGCCGGCGACTTCCCGATCTGCGTGGTGCCGATGCTGCACCAGGATCTGCAGCGGCCTGAAGTGCCCCTGTGGGGCTACTTCTGCCAGATCAGCGATTCCACCACGAGTTACGGCTCCTATTCTGGCGCCGTGCCGAACGAGAAGATCACCTGGGGCAAGCTCGGGGTCGACACGCCCCGGTTCATCATCGAGTCCGACGCGACGATCGTCGCGCCGCTCATGTTCGCGCGCATCCTCGGATGGTGAAGTCGTCGCGAGGGGCCGCCTGGCCCCTCTTCCTGATCTCCTTCCTGGTCCTGTTCCTCGAGGTCGCGCTGATCCGGTGGATGCCGGCCTACATCCGCCTGCTCGCGTACTTCTCGAACTTCATCCTGCTCGCGAGCTTCCTCGGCATCGGCGTCGGCTGCCTGCTCGCTCCGGTGCGGGCGAACCTGTTCAAGTGGTTCCCGATCGTGCAGGTGCTGCTCGTGGTGGCGGTGGCCGCGGGCAGGCTCGACATCGCGGTGCCGCAGACCTCCGAGAGCATCTACTTCTCGAGCGGGACGACCGACGCCGTGGTGCCCGTCGAGAGCACGTGGTTCCTGCCGCTGCTCTGCATCGCCGTGGCGGTGCTCTTCGCCGTGCTCTCGCAGCGTCTCGGCCGCGAGATGAACGCGCACCCGCCGCTGCGCGCCTACATCGTCAATCTCGGGGGGAGCCTGGCGGGCGTGGTGGCGTTCGGCGCGTTGGCTGCGCTGCAGTCGCCGCCACTGGCGTGGTTCGGTCTCGCGTTCCTCGCCGCGGTGCCGTTCCTGCGCGAGTTGTCGCGTGCGTGGATGGTGGTGGGGACGGTGTGTCTGGCCGTGTCGCTGGGCGTGGCGCACCGGATGTCTGGCGACACGCTGTGGTCGCCCTACTACAAGATCACGGCGTACACGCAGGGCGAGGAGACGGTGGTGGAGGTGAACAACATCTTCCACCAGTCGATGGCCCCCGTTCGCGAGAAGGAATACTTCTACCAGTGGCCGTATCAGGTGTTCGGCGATCGCTTCGAGGACGTGCTGATCCTCGGCGCGGGCTCGGGCACCGACGTCGCGTCGGCGCTGCAGCACGGCGCGCAGCGCGTGGATGCCGTCGAGATCGATCCGGTGATCGTCAGCCTCGGCCGGCAGTATCACCCCGACGGTCCTTACAAGGACCCACGCGTCCACATCGTCACAGACGATGCGCGACACTACCTGCGGACGTCGGAGAAGCAGTACGACCTGATCGTGTTCGCGCTGATCGACTCGCTCACGCTGCAGTCGTCGTTCTCCGCGGTGCGCCTCGAGAGCTTCATGTTCACCGAGGAGGCGTTTCGCGCCGCGCGACAGCGACTGAAGCCCGATGGCGTGCTCGTGGTCTACAACTACTTCCGCGAGAAGTGGCTCGTCGATCGCCTCGCCAATTCGGCGCGCAACGTCTTCGACGAGGAGCCGAAGGTCCACATCCACAAGGAGCACGGCTACCTCGGCGTGATGCTGGCGGGCCCCGGCGTGAAGACGGTGGCCGACTGGCCGTCGCCGCCCGACAAGGTCGCCGCGTACAACCACCCCGACGTGGTCAGCCCGGGTGTGCGGCTCGATCGGGATGCGTCGATCCGTCCCGCGACCGATGACTGGCCGTTCCTGTACATGCGCGAGCCGCACCTGCCGACGCACTACGCGTGGGCGTTGCTCGGCGTGCTCGTGGTGTCCGTGGCGGCGGTGGTCGGCACCGTGCGCCTGGTGGGGCGGCAGTCGGGTGGGGCGGTGCGCTTGGGTCCGCTCGTGCCGTTCTTCGTCCTCGGCGCGGGATTCATGATCCTCGAGACGAAGGCGATCACGCAGTTCGCGCTGATCTGGGGATCGACGTGGGTGGTCGCGTCGGCGACGATCGCGTCGGTGCTGGTGATGGCCGCGCTCGGCGCGTGGCTGGCGGGTCGCGTCTCGCGCATCAAGCCGTGGGTGGTCGGGGTACCGCTGCTGCTCTTGCTCCTCGTGGCCTACCTGCTGCCCATCGGGACGATCGGCTTCGGCTCACTGGCCGTGGAGACGGCGTTCTATTCGCTGCTCACGTTCAGTCCCGTCCTGCTCGCCGGCCTGCTGTTCAGCGGCAGCCTGAAGCAGACCGACAACGTCGCATTCGCGTACGGCGCCAACCTCCTCGGCGCCATGGTCGGCGGCGTCGCCGAATACCTGGCCCTCATCACGGGCTATCGCGTCCTGCTGGTCGCGATCGCGATGTGCTATCTGATCGCGATTCTTCTGTATCCGCGAGACGGTGTTGTCGTCGGGCACCGGGCATCGGGCACCGGGCACCGATGACGGGCCGGGCTCTCCGAGCCCGGCCCTCCCTGCCTATCGTCTTCCGCGCATCGCGTCGACGCTCAGGGTGCCCGAGCCGTGGGCGGCGATGAACAGGAACAGGAAGCAATAGAGCGCCGCCAGTTCGCCGCCGTTGAGGAGCGGCCACGGGCCCTGTGGCGCGTGGGCCATGAAATAGGCGGCGGCCATCTGACCGCTGGCGATGAACGCGGCATACGGCGAGAACAGCCCGATCGCCACCAGCACGCCCCCGAAGAACTCGATGATGCCGGCCAGGCCCATCATCGACGCGAGTGGCTGCTGCGTGCCGCCGAGCACGCCGAAGAGTTTCTGCGCGCCATGGCACGCGTACAACGCGCCCCCGACGATGCGAAGCAGGGCAAAGCAATACGGCGTGAACTGGTTCAGTACGGGCATGGGAAGGCCTCCTGACGATCCACCATACAGAAAAACCCTAGATGTGCTCCGCCTTGTAGCCGCCCTTCGCTTTGTCGGCCATGTAGATGGCGCCGAAGATCACGATGAGCAGGATCGGAAGGGCTGACCAGATCGGGAGGACCTGCGCGGTGCCGTAGGTCTCGCTCAGCCAGCCCATCACGGGACCCGACAGGGCCGTGGCAAAGCTGCCCGTCGCGCCGATGACCGCCAGGCCGAGTGCGCCCGACCGCGGGAAGCGCTCCGACGTGATGCCGAGCATCGTCGGCCACCAGAACGCGATGCCGACGGCGAACACGCCGGCCCACAGGAACGCGCTCATGACCGTTGTCGCGTGGCTGAAGAGGTACAGACCACCCGAGGCGATGACGGCGCTCGCCGCGATGAGCGCTGTGGGGGCAATCCGGTGCGTGATGCCGTGGCCGAACTGGCGCATCAGGTACATCACCATGTTGATCCAGACCACCTGCAGGATGCCGGCCTGCGTGGCGCTCTCGGCGACGCGATTGAAGATCGTGGGAATCCAGCTTCCTGCGCCCAACTCCGTGCTGGCCGTGAGGATCATGCAGAACCACACGACGAGGAACAGGGGACGCGCGAGCTCCTTGAACATGTCGACGAAGGGCACGCCCGCGGCTTCGCGTTCGGTGGCAGGGAAGCGCTGGCCGATGAACATCGCGAGGTAGATCGCCGACGGCACGAGCAGTGTGAGCACCTTGGCCTTCCAGCCGAAGTGGCCCTGCGTCATCAGGAACGCGAGCACGCCGCCGATCACCACGCCGCCGGGGAACCACGCGTGCAGCGTTGTCAGTTTCGACGTCTTCTCGTGCGGATAGATCGTGGCGATGAGCGGATTGACGGCCGCCTCGACGAAGCCGTTCGCGATCCCGACGACGACGGTCGACAGGAAGAAGAGCGTGAAGTTCGTCGAGACGACGGTGAGCAGGGCGCCGATGATGTGGCCCGCCGCGGCGAGCCGCATGATGGTGCCCATCCCGAGCAGGTCGCACAGCGGTCCACCGAACAGGATCGACAGCCCGAAGCCCCAGAACGCGGCCCCGAGGATCCACCCGACCTGGACGTCCGTGAGGTGCAACTCCTGCTGCACGTCGCCCATGATGTCGCCGCGAATGGCGAACGACATGGCCGTAGCGATGAGCGCGACACAACTGGCGACGAAAAGGCGTCGTTGATTCATGGTTGTGCCGCAGAGCATACACTTTCATCCATGTCCTGGATCGACGACTACGTGAACAACGGTACGGCGCTCGATGTCACGGTGACACTGAGCGGGCGAGTGGCCCCGTGGCCCGGGCAGGAAGTGTGGCAGTTCGAGCCCCTGCTGCGCATCGAGAACGGCGACGTCTGCAACGTGTCGTACTTCCGTGTGTCGTGCCATGCGGGGACGCACGTGGACTCGCCGTGGCATTTCGGCATGAGCCCGCAGACGGTGGAGTCGATCCCGCTCGACCAGATGATCGTGCCGGCCCGCGTGATCGACCTCACGCACGTCACGCAGGCCATCACGAAGGCCGACCTCGTCGGCCGCATCGAAGGCGCTCGCGCGGCGCTCTTCAGGACGACCAATTCCGGCTCGCTCCAGAGCGGCGCGCCGTTCGACACCGAGTTCGTCTACATCGCCGAAGACGCTGCGCAGTACATCGTCGAGTGCGGCGTGCGCACGGTGGGTGTGGACTACCTGTCCGTGGAAGGCTTCCACGCGCCGGAGCCCGTCACGCACCGCATGCTCCTCGGTCACGACGTCTTCATCGTCGAGGGTCTGGACCTGTCCCACGCCTCGCCGGGCGAGTACCTGCTCGTGGTCCTGCCGCTGAAGATCGAAGGCGCCGACGGCAGTCCCGCGCGTGCGGTGTTGCTGTCGTAACCATCGCCAACCTCCGGAGCGATCCTGAAGGCAGGCAATCTTGAAATTCCGAAATTGTGAAGTTCTGAAATTCGCTACACTCCCCCTGTGGCTCGTCTCGACTCGCTGACATTCCCGATCGTCCAGATCTCGCTCGACCTCACCAATATCGATGAAGCGCTCGACACGGCGGCGATTGCCGTCGAGGCCGGCGTGGATTGGCTCGAGGCCGGGACGCCGTTGTTGCTCGCCGAGGGCCTGCACGCCGTCGAGAAGTTGCGTGCGCGGTTCCCCGATCACCCCATCGTGGCCGACCTGAAGACGATGGACGGGGGGTATCTCGAAGCGGAGATGATGGCGAAGGCGGGCGCCGACCTGGTGGTGGTGATGGGGCGCGCGCACGAGGCGACGGTGCGTCGCGTGGTGGACGCCGCGCGCACCTACGGCATCAAGGTGATGGGCGACAACATGGTCGCCGAGGATCGCGTGAAGAACGCGCAGTGGCTCGAGTCGCTCGGGTGCGACTACATCATTCACCACATCGGCTTCGACGAGCGCGGGCTCGTCAAGGGACTGAGCCCGATGGACGAACTCGACGCCGTCGTCGCTGCCGTGAACGTACCCGTGCAGGCCGTTGGCGGGCTCACGATCCCGCAGGCGATCGCATGCCCCGCGCACGGCGCGCCGCTCGTGGTGCTCGGTGCGCCGCTCGTGATCGACGCCAACGAGTTCAAGACGTCGAGCAACGACCTGCACACCGTGCTGCGCGAGATCAGCACGGAGATCCGCAAGACGCCGCTGAAGCGCTGGGGTGCCGACGGGACGCGCCTGCAGGAGGTGCGGTAGATGGGCGCGCTGCAACCCGCCGTCGTGCAGTACGGCCTCGACCAGCCGTTGCAGGTGGCGCTGCGCGAGGTACCGATTCCGGAGATCGGCCCGTCGGACGTGCTCCTGGCCGTCGGGGCTGCGTCCGTGTGCGGGTCCGACGTTCACCAGGCATACCTGACGCACTCGTGGGCCGTGAATGCGCCAGTGACGCTCGGACACGAATTCGGCGGCGTGATTGCCGAGATCGGCCGCGACGTCAGGGGCTTCAAGGCCGGCGACCGCGTCGTCAGCGAAACGGCGGCGTACATCTGCGGGGAGTGCCTGTTGTGCCGCACGGGCCGCTACAACCTGTGCCCGGCTCGCAAGGGATTCGGATATGGCATCGACGGCGCGATGGCGCAGTACGTCCGCGTGCCCGCCAGGTGCCTGCACCACATTCCGGACAGCCTGCCGTTCGATCTGGCGTGTCTCACCGAGCCGCACTGCGTGGCATACCAGTCGATGTGCGTGAACGCCGACATCAAACCCGGCGATCTCGTGGTGGTGCTGGGGCCCGGGCCGATCGGCCTGCTGTGCGCGAAGATGGCGGCGCTCAGCGGCGCGTATCCGCTCGTTGTCGCGGGACGCGCTGCCGATCGCGCGCGTCTCGAGGTCGCGCGCACACTCGGCGCCACGCACGTCGTGGACGTCGACAACGAGCCGCTCGAAGATGTGGTGCGCGCGCTCGATCCGCTCGGTGCCGACGTGGTGTGCGATGCGTCTGGCGCGAGCCGTCCACTCGACGCGGCGTTGCAGCTGTGCAAGCCGGATGGCACCGTCGTGAAGGTCGGCTGGTCGCCAGACCTGGTGCCGATCAACCTGAACCCGCTCGTGCAGAAAGCCGTGAAGCTGCATGGCTCGTTCAGCCACAACTACCCGGTGTGGGAGCGCGTGATCAGTCTGATTGCCGCGGGTCGCACGGGGGCCGAAACGGTGATCGGACTGCGCACGGACCTCACGCACTGGCAGGAGGCGTTCGAGGGCATGCACAGCGGACAGGTCATCAAGTCGGTACTCCTGCCTCATGGGCCCGACGGTCCGTCGCGATAGAAGGAGGACTCGACATGACGGCTCTCGCATCTCGCGTCGTGCTCCCGTTCGCGCTGCTGGTGATGAGCGTGCCGTGCGTCGGCGCGCAGGAGATGCCTGATCTGTCGGGCGAGTGGCGATACAGTGCCGGCGCCAGTGACGTCGGGGGCGGTGGTGGCGAGCCGGAAGGCCCGCTGCGCGGGTTCGGACTCGGCGGACGGCAGCCGATGGGTGGTGGATCGTCCATGCGCATGGCGGGACCCGCCGGCGTCGATCCCGAAGTGCGCAAGCAGCGGATGGAGCTGATGCGCGAGCTGCTGACGCCCGTGCGCCGGCTCACGATCGCGCAGGACGCCTCGTCTGTCGTCTTCACGTACGATGATGGGCGGACGGTGCGGTATCGGACGAACAACAAGGCCGAGAAGCATCAGGCGATCAACGGCGTCGTGGAGACGCAGACGCGCTGGAAGAAGGGCGCGCTGGTCAGGGAGACGAACCTCGACGATGGCATGTCGATCGAGGAAACGTTCACGCTGGTGTCGCCACGCGGTCTGGTGATCGAGCTCGAGATCACCGGCGGCATCGGGCGGCGCAAGCCGCTGCGCCGCGTGTACGAACCTGTCGAGTGATGACGACACGATGACGGACATCCAGTGGCCCGATCTGGCGTCGGCGTTCGATCTCACGGGACGCGTGGCGCTCGTGACGGGTTCGACGTCGGGTATCGGCAAGGGTGTGGCGCTGCAACTGGCGGCGCTCGGTGCGGCGGTGATCGTGCACGGCCGATCGGCCTCGCGCGGGCAGGCGGTGGTCGACGCGATCGTGGCCGCGGGCGGTCGAGCGGCGTTCGAGACGGCGGATCTCACCGACGCGACGCAGTGCGTGCAGCTCGTCGAGCGATCGGCCGCGCACTTCGGCGGGCTCGACATCCTGGTGAACAACGCGGCAGACACCTCGCGTGGCGACGTCCGGACCACCACGGTGGAGGACTGGGATCGCATCCACGCGATCACGCTGCGCGCGCCGTTCTTCCTGGTGCAGGCCGCAGTGCCGCACATGGAGCGCCGCGGCGGTGGCGCGGTCCTGAACGTCGGATCGATCAACGCCTACATCGGCGAACCGAAGCTCACGGCGTACTCGTCGGCCAAGGGCGGACTGATGACGCTCACGAAGAACGTCGCCGCGCAGCTCAACGCCGTGCACATCCGCGTCAACGCGATCAACGTCGGCTGGACGCTCACCGAGGGTGAAGAGCGCGTGAAGCGCGAGCAGGAAGGGAAGGGCGACGAGTGGGTGGCCGAAGCCGTCCGCACGCGCCCGTTCGGCCGTCTGCTCCTGCCCGCCGACATCGCCTACGCCGTTGCCTACTACGTGAGCAACACCGGCGCCTGCGTCACCGGTTCAGTGATGGACCTCGAACAATTCCCCATAGGCGCTCCACCCGCGTGGTGAGAGGCGGTAAGGATCTGGAACCCGGTTGCCGATTGCCGGTTGCCCGTTGCCGGTCGTGATCATGACTCCGAGCATTTCCGTCTTCCCCAAGTGCTATTTCGACGAGCTGTGCGCCGGGCGCATGGACTATCTCCAGTGGCTGCGCGACGCGAAGGCGCTCGGCGGGGAGGGCATCGAGCACTACGACGGGTTCCTGACGCCGCTCGGGCCCGACGCGGCGGCGCGCGTGCGCGACGTGATGGAGGAGACGGGGCAGGTGTCGTCGCTCCTCTGCTTCTCGCCGGACTTCACGCATCCGGACCCGGCTGAACGCGCGCGGCAGGTGCAGCGGCAGCGCGACGCGATCGACATGTCCGTCGCGCTCGGTCTGCGGCATTGCCGCACGTTGAGCGGACAGCGCCTGCCGGGCATGAGCCGCGGCGAAGGTGTCGCGCGAACGCTGGAGGGGATCCGCACGTCGCTCGACTACGCGGCCGAGCGCGACGTGGTGCTCTGCATGGAGAACCACTACAAGGACGGCAACTGGACGTATCCCGAGTTCGCGCAGGCTGAGGACGTGTTCCTCGAGATCGTCGAGCAGATCGATCACCCGTACTTCGGCGTCCAGTACGACCCGTCGAACGCGCTGGTCGGCGGGTACGATCCGTTGACGTTCCTCGAGAAGGTGAAGCACCGCGTGGTCAGCATGCACGCGTCGGATCGGTATCTTGCCGAAGGGGCCACGCTCGACGACCTGAAGCAGGCCGACGGCAGCACGGGCTACAGCGCCGCGTTGCTGCACGGCGAGACCGGCAAGGGCCTCAACGACTACGACACGATCTTCCGCATCCTCGCCAGCGTCGGCTACGCAGGCTGGATCTCCATCGAGGACGGCATGAACGGCCTCGACGAACTCGCGCGGTCAGCGGCGTTCCTGACAGCCAAACGCGCGCAGTACTATGTGTAGGGGCGACGCATGCGTCGCCCCTACGTTCCGATTGCGGGATCGCTGATCGTGGGGGCGCCGGTCTCGACGCGGCCGGCGAAGCGCCACTCCATGTGCGGGCTCACGATGGTGAGGTCGTACCACTGACCGCTGTCGGCTGTCGGCCACGTGTGGCCGACGTCGCGTCCGGCAGGTGCGCGCAGCGCGACGTCTGGTGCGCCGTACGCGTTGTCGCGCACTGTCAGATCGAGCGGCGTCCTGCCGGCGTTGTGCACGAGGATGTCGAGGCCGGGGACTGTGGGACGTTCGTGCACCGTCACGACGAGCGGCGCGCCTGGCCGTGCGGTGGCAGAGGGCCTGCGCACGCGACGCAGAAAGCCGTTCGGACCGTGCACCTCGAGATCGCAGCCCTCCACCACTGGCCACGTGTCATCGAGCGACGTGCCGGCCTCCACGGTATACCGACGCGGAATGCGTTCGAGATGCAGCCTGTCGTAGACGTGGAACACCGCTCCAGCGCCGCCCGTGTTCCCGAACGTCAGCGCGATCGTCTTCCCATCGTCAGCGAGCCGCGTGTCGACGCGGAGTGCGTAGGGCAACGCGCGTGACGGACGCACGCCGGGTTCCTGGCGGGCCGGTACCGGCTGCGCGGGCGGCACGGGCATCGGTCGCTGGATGTGCGCCAGCACGATCGCCGACGCGCCACGCGCGTCGGGCAGCGCCGGTACCACCGGATCGTTGGGCGCGGCGAAGTCGAATGCCGAGACGAGGTCGCCGCACACGGCGCGATGCCACGGGCTGATCGCCGGCACCGTGACCCCGAACCGGCGTTCGATGAATCGACCGACGGACGTGTGATCGAAGACCTGCGAGTTCACCCACCCGCCCTTGCTCCACGGCGAGATGACGTACATCGGCACGCGCGGTCCGAGACCCCATGGCCGCAGTGGACCATCCTTCACATCGTCAGGATGGCGATACTTGCGCGCGGGATCGAGGAAGTACTCGCCCGCGAGATCGAGCGTGGACGCGCCGGCGAGCGAACCGTCGGGGTTGTACGACGGGACGGCGGGCGGCGGCAGGTGGTCGAACTGGCCGTCGTTCTCGTCGAACGTCAGGAAGAGCACGGTCTTCGCCCATACCTCCGGATTCGACGTGAGCGCGTCGAGGACGAGCGTGGTGAATTCCGCGCCATGCGCGGGCGTCGACGGACTCGGATGTTCCGACCACGCCTGCGACGGCAGGATCCACGACACCTGCGGCAGCGTGCCGGCCTTGACGTCGGCGGCCAGATGGTCGAGCGACCAGTGCCGCATGCCGCGCTCGTAGATGGGCGAGCCTGGCGTGCTCCTGCGGAAGCTGTCGAACGCGAGGCACCCGTGCATCGCCCCCGTCCAGTTGTCGTTCGGGTTCTGGTAGATGCGCCACGTGAT
Organism: uncultured Luteitalea sp.; assembly: GCA_964422175.1. Classification (GTDB taxonomy): domain Bacteria; phylum Acidobacteriota; class Vicinamibacteria; order Vicinamibacterales; family Vicinamibacteraceae; genus Luteitalea. The sequence goes on from CAYRAE010000087.1 coordinate 10,341, forward strand.
GCCGTGCTGTTCGAGCACGTCGGGAATCGTCGGCCAGCGGAACGCCGATCCGGCATAGGTGTAGCCGGGATCGGGCAGCGCCCCCTTGATCCAGCATCGCAGGTTGTTGGGCTCCGAGTCGTCTTCGGTGCAGTTGTCGCCGCGCGCGCGCACGTCGGGGTTGTAGTTCGATCCCGACCAGAAGACGATCCGATTCGGATCGGTGCCGGTGGTGATGGAGCAGTAGTACGCGTCGCAAATGGTGAAGGCTTCGGCGAGCGCGAACTGGAACGGGATGTCGTGACGCGTGTAGTACCCCATCGAGAACGGCGTCTTGAACTTCGGCCACGACCCGAAGCGACCCTGATCCCACGCGGCCTGCGCGTCGGCGAACGCATGCGGTGTCACCGGCACGCGCAGCGCACTCGTCGTCTGGGTGTCGAGATGGTAGGGCGGGACTTCGCGCGCGCCGTCGGACTGCTGCCACACCGTGCGCCCGCCGGCCACTGGAATGGGATGGCGATCGCCGAAGCCGCGCACGCCGCGCAACGTGCCGAAGTAGTGGTCGAACGACCGGTTCTCCTGCATCAGGATGACCACGTGGGCCACGTCGCTGATGGTGCCCGTCCTGACGGC
>CAYRAE010000088.1:0-10926 GCA_964422175.1 uncultured Luteitalea sp.
GTCAACCTGTGGAATCGGCCGCGTACCGTGCTCGACAACATCCACAAGCGGTACCTCGTGGAGTTCGCCGAGTCGGGGTTGTCCGTCGTGCCTACCGTGTGTCTGACTCGCGGCGGTGGCCATGACCTTCAACGCGTGCTCGCGGATCACGGGTGGACGGCTGCCGTCGTCAAGCCCGCCATCTCCGCGGGAGCGCACCTCACATGGCGGACGTCGATGGATGCGGCGGCCGACGACCAGACGCGACTTGCCGCGCAGACGGCCGACGCCGACACGCTCGTGCAGCCCTTCATGCCGTCCATCGCCACCGACGGTGAGGTCTCTCTGGTGTTCATCGAGGGCCGGTACAGCCACGCGGTCGTGAAACGCCCGCGCGCGGACGACTTCCGCGTGCAGACGCAGCACGGCGGTGTGGCCGCCGCGTGGCACCCGACCGACGCGATTGTCGAGCAGGCAGCGGCCGTGTTGCGCGAGGTCCCGGCGGGGCTCCTCTATGCGCGTGTGGACGGTGTCCTGGAGAAGGACAGGTTCGTCCTCATGGAACTGGAGATCAACGAGCCGTACCTGTTCCTCTCGCACGCGCCGGATGCCGCCACGCGTTTCGCCGACGCGATCCAGCACACCCTCGCTGTCAGCCCGTAGCTGCGGTCGGGCCCGGAGGGCCGACCCTTCCTTCGTCCTATTCAGCGTCGGCGAATCTGTATCCGACGCCGCGTGCCGTGACGATCAGAGCGGGCTGGCGTGGATCCTCCTCGAGCTTCTTGCGTAAGCGGCTGATGACGGTATCCACCGTCCGCTCGTCCACGAATGCGTCGTCGGCCCACACCGTCTGCAGGAGCCGGGCCCTCGTGAACACGATGCCGCGCCGCGATGCGAGGTGATGGAGGAGGTCGAACTCCTGGCGCGTCAGGTTCACCACGCGGTCCTGTCGCCGTACGACGCGCCTGTCGACGTCCATGACGAGCCCCGGTGCCAGCGCGATCGGTTCCCGGGAGTCGTCAGCCTGGGGTAGCCCTGTCGTTCGCCGCTCGTGGCGGCGCGTGAGCGCGCTGACGCGCGCCTGGAACTCGCCGGTTCTGAACGGCTTCGTGAGGTAGTCGTCGGCGCCCGCGTCGAGCCCGATGACGACGTCGGCTTCACCGTCGCGCGCGGTGAGCATCAGGACCGGCGCCGTGGCGTTGGCCTCCGCGGCGCGGAGCGCGCGGCACAGCGAGACGCCGTCGAGGCCGGGCAGCATCACGTCGAGAACGATGAAGTCGAACGCGCGCTGGCGCACGACACCCAGCGCGTCGCGTCCGTTGGCGATCTCCTCGACGTCGAAGCCGGCAAGACCCAGGTGCAGTTGCAGCAACTCCCTGATGCTCTGGTCGTCCTCCACGACCAGCGCGCGTCTGGAAGACGCCGTCACGGCTGACTCCACATCGCACCATGGTCACACAACTGCCACATCCGTTCGGCGGATTGTCGCAATCCCGCCATGTCGCGGCCACCCACGGCGCGTCAGAAGCAGACGAGCCGCGGGGCCGGGCATCGGTGGGCCGGCGCGCAGGAGGGACGAGTACGATGTGGAACCATCACGACGATCACGACGACTTCGGCGGCCTGCACCGCGACATCGCGGCCACGCGCGCCAACCTCGATCGCCGGCGACTGTTGCGCGTGGTCACGGGCCTCGGCCTTGGTGTCGGCGGCCTGCAGGTGCTCGGTTGCGACAAGCAGAGCCCGACGGCACCGACCACAACGACGAGCACCACGACGACGACAACCACCACGCCCGCGCCGTCGGGCATGTGCAGCCGGATCCCCGAGGAGACGGCGGGACCGTATCCCGGCGACGGATCGAACGGTCCGAGCGTCCTCGGTCTCGCCGACGTCGTCCGGAACGACATCCGAGCGAGTTTCGGCGGCCTGAGCGGCAGGGCCGAAGGCGTACCGCTGCAGATCGTGCTGACCATCGTGTCGGCCAGCACGTGCGAACCCGCGGCGGGGCGGGCCGTCTACCTGTGGCAGTGCGATCGCGAGGGACGATACTCGCTCTATACGCCGGGCGTCACGAACCAGAACTACCTGCGCGGCGTGCAGCAGGCGGACGCCAGCGGGCGCGTCACGTTCACGTCGATCTACCCCGGATGCTACTCGGGCAGGTGGCCGCACATCCACTTCGAGGTCTACCCGAGTCTCGCGGCGGCGTCGCGCGCGGCCAACAAGAGCGCGACCTCCCAGATCGCACTCCCGAAAGACACGTCAGACCTCGTCTACGCGACGACCGGGTACGCGGCGAGCGTGACGAACCTCTCGCGCATCACGCTGGCGACCGACATGGTCTTCCGAGACGGCGTGAACCTCGAACTGGCCACCGTCACGGGAAGCGTCGAGTCAGGGTTGGTCGCGATGTTGACAGTGGCTGTGTGAAGGTCGCGATGGTCCGCGCGCGGGGGCGTCTGCCGGAGTAGGATCTCCGCCATGACGCCCGCCGCGGCAAGGCCGAAGACACGCTACGTCGCCCTGCTTCGCGGCGTGAGTCCCTCGAACGCGAGGATGGCCGATCTCGTGGCGTGTTTCGAGAAACTGGGGTTCACGGACGTCAAGACGCTTCTGTCCAGTGGCAACGTCGTCTTCACGAGCGCGAAGACGTCGGAAACCGATCTGGCCGATGCCATCGAAGCCGGGATGGCGGCGCACCTGCCTCGGAGCTTTCCGACGATCGTGCGCACCACGAGCCACCTGCAGTCGTTGGTCGACACCGACCCGTACGCGGCGTTCGCCGTCTCCCCGGGGGCCAAGCGCGTCGTGACCTTCCTGAGCGAACCATGCCGTGAGACGTTGTCGCTGCCGATCGAACTCGACGGCGCCAGCATCCTCGCCGTGCGCGGCCGCGAGGTGTTCACGGCCTACGTCCCCAGCGAACGAGGGCCAGTGTTCATGACCCTCATCGAGAAGACATTCGGTAAGCAGGTGACGACCCGCACGTGGGACACGGTCAGGAAGTGCGCAGTCGCGTGAGCTCGCGCTTACGTCCTGACTGTCGATGGCTGCGCAGGCACGAGACGCAGGCGTGAGAGGCACCGCCACGCGCGTGGCGCGTCCGCCCGCGTCGTGTCGAAAGCCGCCGTCCGCAGGTCGACGATCTCCAGTACGGGCTCGATCGCGTTGGCGATGTCGCGGACGGAGCGGCGCGGAGGGCCTTCATCGCGTGGTGGGCCTTCCGTGCTGCCGATGAGGCTCAACCAGTGCCCGTTCGGCGCGAGGGACGCGGCGACCTGCGACGCGAAGCGCGCGCGCGCGTCGCTCGCGTCGAAGACGTGGAACACGCCGCGATCGAACACCAGGTCGAACGGCCCGCCGTCGGGTTGGGTGGAGAGGAAGTCCACGATCTCGAAGCGCACCGCACCTGGAACCTCTGCCTGTGCAGCCTTGGCGCGTGCGAGGTCGATGGCGCGATCCGACACGTCGATGCCGACGACGTCGAGGCCGCGCGAGGCGAGCCACAAGGCATTCGTGCCGGTGCCGCATCCGACTTCGAGCACCCGTGCGTTGGCAAGCCCCGCCTGCTCGACGAAATCGACCAACACCTCCTCCGGCGCGCCCGTGTCCCAGGGCGTGTCCCCGAACTGGTAGCGTTCGTTCCAGTCGTGATCTGCCATACTCGCGATTGTCGCACCACAGACGCATGAAGGCGGTACGCAGGAGCGCAAGGAGGCGTGATGTCCGGACGCACGGGCGTGGTCGTGGTTCTGTCGTCGATGTTGCTCATGTCCTCGTCTGCGATGGCTGAGCCACGCGAGCCGGCCGGCGACCGATATGCACCACCTTCCATCGCCTCGTCGGGCGCGTGGCATGTCGAGGCGATGATGCGCCAGCAGGAGCGCGCGTCGGTTCGATCGTTGTCGCAGCAGGCGCCACCATCCCGCTCGTTCATCAAGCGGCATCCCGTATGGTCCGGCATGCTGATCGGGCTGGTCGCGGGGACCGTAATCGCAGAGAGGGCCGCGGGCAACGAAGCGGCGGGTGTGGGGCTCTACGGCGGTGCCGCCATCGGCGCGGGCGCCGGCTGGCTCCTCTCGCGCTAGCGGGAAGGATTCACGATCCGGCTCGCAGTTAAGGTTCCTGACCGCCAGCTGGCTCGTGCGTTTGACACTGCGAGGGCCCGTCAGTAGACTCCGGACTCTTTGTACCTACCCCAATGATGCGCAGTCGGCGGTGCTCCTCCCGCGCCCGCGCGAGAAGCCATGTTCCGGCGACCATGGCGTGCGTGTGCAGGAGGTGTCGTGGTGGCACGTGTCTCCAGGTTCCTCATCGGAGCCTGCCTCGTCGCGGCGCTCGTTGCGGCGTTGGCATCGCTCTCGTCGATCATGTCGACGACATCGTGCGAGGGACTGTCGGTCGCCGATGCCGTCGTCTGTCGGGAGCAACTGCACGCGATTGACGAGCCCGCGTTCAGAGGGCTCTCGCTCCGCATGGCGTGGCCGTGGGGACACCCCTCACCATCGGTCGGCGTCGGTGAGACGCTGGCCCGTCGTGCGCAGCTATCGATCGACTACGCCGTCATCGTGGTCGTGACGCTGCTGTTTGCACTCTCGCTGTCCGGCGCATCCCTGTTCAGGACGACGCGACACTGGTTGCGTGGCGGAGGTCTTGTCGCGATTGTCGCCGCGGTGGCCGCGGCGACGGCGGTGCTCGCGTGCGTCGAATACGGCAACGCGATCGTGCCGTCGGTCCACGGGCTTGGCCTGTGGCGCATCGTTCGTCTTTCTCTCATGGTCGTCGGCGCCGCGGGCTGCGTCGCCATCGCCGGCGGCGCGTTGCGGGCAACACTCGCGTTGACGGGCAAGCCTGGCGCAGACACGGAAGACGGCCAGCCGGAGCCGACGGGGGACGACTGGGTCGAGCAGTTCACGCGGCGGATACACACGGAATACCGTGAGATCCAGGAGGCTCGCCCGGCGCAGCCGCGTGTCGCGACGGCCCGGCCGCGGGATCCCGCCTCGGACCTGCGCATCCCGTCCGCACGGCCGTCTGCCGGAGAACCGTTCGTCTCCTTCTCGGCCGGCGACATGACGGGGCTCGCGCTGTCGGGCGGGGGCATCCGATCGGCCACGTTCGCGCTCGGCCTGCTGCAAGGCCTGAATCGCGCGGGGCTGCTCGACAAATTCGACTATCTATCGACGGTCTCCGGCGGCGGCTACATCGGCTCGTTCTGGTCGGCGTGGTTGAAGAGAGGTCGCGCACCGGGCGCGTCGACGGAGTTCCCCGACGATTTCGAGTCGAGGCGACCGCGGCTGGACGTCGAGAGCCGCGAAGTACGCCACCTGCGCGAGTTCGGCAACTTCCTGGCCCCCCGCATCGGCCTGTTCGAAGTGGAGACATGGACGGCCGTCGTGGCCATCCTCTCGGGGCTGATTCCTGCGGTGCTGCTGGCGCTGTCGCTGATCGGCGTCACGCTCATCGCGTGGCTGGTGACGACCACCCCGTTGACGTCGGACACGGCCTCGCTCACCGCACTGGTGGCGGCGCTTGTCACGATCACGGTGCTCGTCCACTTCGAGCTTCTGTGGCAGAAGGTCAAGTTGCCGGCGTTGGACGGCAACGAGACGCGCAGTGATGCGCGGAGAGCGGACCTGTGGCTGAACGGGATCTTCGGCGGCGTGGCGACCGGCGTCGTGGCGCTCCTGTTGCTCGCACCCGCGTCGTTGGTCACGAGTGCGGCGTCCGGGTCCGGCGTCCGTCATGTTCTCGGCCGCATCGGGACCACGCTCTGGCCTGATGCGCCGACATGTCCGCCCGTCGATCCGTCGACGAGCGTCGTTGTCCGTCGGAGCGACTGCTGGACTGCCGCGAACGGTCCCCATGCGTGGTGGACCTTCGCGGGACTCGCAGACAGGCAGGCTCTCGCGTCGAGTGGCGAGTCCACGCGCACCGCCTGGTTCGCGAGTCCCGTGCTGTTCACGTATCCACTGGTCTGGTTCGTCACTGGCGTGGTGTTGCTGGGCATGCGGCACGTCAACGCGCTTGTCCCGCCGGGCGGCGGTGACGCGTGGGTGCCTCCCCTGGATCGCGTCGCGATGCGCCTGCTGGGACTCGGTGTCTTCGGCGCCGCTGTTGCCGTGCTGTGGCACGTCATCGTCAATCTGAATCAGCTCCTGGCCACGACGATGCTGGCGATCACGTCGGCCGGGGGATTCGCGCTGTTGCGCAACTGGCTCGCGCGGATCGGACAGACGTCAGGCGAACCGAAGAAGCGCTCGGCCCTGAAGGAAGCCCTGCCGCAGGTGCTGGCCTGGGTCACGGTGCTGCTGGCGATCGCCGGTGTCGGGCAGCTGCTAATCAAGGTGTGCGGCACGTCCTGGTTCTCCTGGTGGCTGGCGTTCGGCGGGATGGCATTCGTGCTGGTGGGCGGCCTCTTCATCGAGCCGGGCAGGTTCGGCCTCCACGCCTTCTATCGCGGCCGCATCAGCCGGGCCTACGCCGGGGCCAGCAACTACGTGCGCGGGCAGTCGGCGTCGCACAACCGCGTCACTGAATCGAAGTCCGATGACGATCTCGAACTCGAAGACCTGCCGACACGACCGCTGCACCTGATCTGCTGTGCGGCCAATGACCTGAGCGGAGACGCCGTTGGTACGCTCGGGCGCAACGCGCGCAGTGCCGTGCTGTCGCGCCATGGCCTGCAGATTGGTCCGTTTGCGGGCCCCACGCCCGGCCTGACACTCGGCGCCGCTGTCACCGCGTCTGCGGCGGCTTTCAACTCCAACATGGGCGATCTCTCCGCCCGCCTCGGCCCCGCCGTCACCTTCCTCATGACGGCGCTGAACCTGCGCCTCGGTCTGTGGGTGCGGCATCCGGATGCCGAGCCTCAGCAGGCGCGTCGATGGCCCGGCCTGCTGCTGTACCGCGAGTTCTTCGGCCTCACGTCGGCCTCGGAAGAGTGGTCCGGCACGCCGGTCCCCACGCATCTTCGCGATCTGCACCTCTCCGACGGCGGGCATTTCGAGAACCTGGCGCTCTACGAACTCGTCCGTCGTCACTGCCGGTACATCCTCGTGTCCGATGCCGGCGCCGACCCGACCATCGCGTTCGACGACCTGGGACGCGCCATCCGTCGTATCAGGCAGGACTTCGGCATCGACATCAGCATCGACGTCGACACACTCAGGCCAGACGCGCGCGGTCTCTCGAAGCAGCACATCGCCATCGGCCGCATCCACTATTCGCCGACGGATGCCGGCATCCTCCTTTACGTGAAGCCGACGCTCACGGGAGACGAGCCGGCCGACGTCCTGCAGTACCAGCGCCGCAATGGTGACTTCCCGCACGAAGGCACGGGCGACCAGTTCTACGACGAGGCGCAGTGGGAGTCGTACCGCCGGCTCGGCCTGCACGTGGCAGACACCGTCTTCGGTTTCGTGCCACCGGCGAATGAGCCGGCCAGCGGGGTGTCGGACGATCCGGAGCCGAATACCACTGACGCATCGGCGACGGGCGACGTGGACGATCGCCGGAGGAAAGGTAAGCAGGTCACGACGGATTACGTTTTCGCCGAGGCAGCGCATCGCTGGGGACCGACGCCACCGGGACTCGAGGACCGCGTCCTCGAGATGACCAGGCGCGTCGTCGATTTCGAGGCCGAGCTGAAGACGGGCGACGCGACGGCTCTCGTGCTCGAGGTCTTTCCCGAGCTCCACGCGATCACAGGTGTGGATGCGACGAGGGCGGACTCGCGGCACGCCGGTCTCGAACTGGTCACCATCCTGCGCATCACGCAGTTGATGGAGGACGTCTGGACCGCGTGCGCACTTGACGAGTGGTGGTCGCACCCATTGAACATGGGGTGGGTCAACTTCTTCGCGCGCTGGAGCACGGCGCCCACGTTCCGCTTCTGGTGGCCGTTCATGGGGCCGATGTTCGGCAAGGGTTTCCGGGACTTCCTCGACGGGCGCTTTCCCATGCCTGGCCCCGACGGGCGGACTGGACGCACCAGCCTGCCCTGGCAGGGAATCGTGCGGGCGGCACAGGCGCCGGTGCGTGGTGAGCTGGCCCGTGCATCGCAGGAGGTGTACGACCTCGCGCGGACGTGGTGGGAGGAGCGGTCGGCACAGCCTTGCCCGTGGCTGTCCGAGATGCACCAGCCCGATGCCTACCTCGAGGACGTCATTGCGAGGACGCGAGGTGGCAGGGAAGTCCAGGTGCAGGTCGGACTCGCCGCCGTCTGGCGACGGGAAGGTGCCGTGTTCTGGACCAGCGACGATTTCTTCGTCCCGCCGAGTCTCTGGGGGCGAGCATCGGCTGGTACTTCCTCGACGGCCTCCTCAATGTTCTCGGCAGCGACGCGACCCTCCGTATCGCATACGTCGCCGTCGTCAGGGGGACGGCCGACGATGGGCACGGCATGGCGATGGACGACTGTCGCGCGTTCGTCGACCAGTGCAGGAAGATCGGATTCAGGCAGCTGCTTGGCGCTCGGCAGGACGGTTTCCCGAAAGAGGCACGAGAACTCCTCGCGCGACGCGGGTTCGTCTCCGGTTCCCGCGGCAGCGTGTCGGCGAGCGGCAGGCAGGTCGAAGCGCTGCTTGAACTCGAACTCGATCCGTGGGTGGCCCGCCGCGGCACGGACGCGACGAAAGCCTCTCGAAGAGGCTGATGGCCCGGACGCCGCAGGGGCGACGCATGCGTCGCTCCTGCCTGTCACCGGCAATGTTCCGGCCGTGGCCAGCCACGCTTTCAGTTCAGCGTGTCGATGTCAGCCAGGTCTTGCGGCCGACCGGCGGCCAGTGCGTGCCCGCCGATGATGACGGCCTTAACGTTCCGGGTGTTCAAGAACGCGAGCAGTTCTTCGAAGTCGCTCGAGCGGTCGTCCACTGATCTTCGCCCATTCGCGGCGGATCTCTTCCACGAGGGCCACGCGTTCATCAGCGCTCAGGCCAGCCCAGAACGCCCGGTCCGCGACGCGCTCTTCGTCGAAGGACGCGCACTTGCGCACCCAGATCGCCATCGGCCGATTATAGCGGTCTCGCGCCGCCATTGACGGGCGTTCATGCGAGTCACCGTCGTCCACGCGCGCGGGAACTTCTCGTCGACTCGCGGGGACTACTGAGCCATGTCGATGGCACCAGGAGTGAGCAGGTGGGTGTCCGTGTCGATGCGAGGGGTTCTTGCCACACTCGCAATAGCGGTACCTGCATCGGCACAACCCTGGACCGATACCTCGACGCACCAGGTGCGCATGGTCACCGTGGCGTCGGATGTCGATCTCGAGATCCTCGACTGGGGTCGGAGCGGTCGGCCGCTGGTGCTGCCCCACGCCAGCCACTACGTGTTCCCCTCGCATCCCGACGAGGTGATCGCCGCGATCGCCGCGTACCTGGCCACGCTGGAAGGTCCATGAAAGAGATTCCAGGGGTTCGTGAGACTTTGTGGTTCAAAGTCCAAGCGTCGTGGCTCAGCCCGGACACCTTCGCGAGTAGATCCTCGCGCCGCCGGTCGCCGCAGACGACGTGGAGGTTGGTAGCATCGCGTCATGCAGGTGATTCTCGGTGCGGGCGGGGTGATCGGTCGTGAACTCGCCGGCCGGTTACCGGCGTTCACCGATCGCGTCCGTCTGGTGAGCCGTCGTCCCGCGCGCGTGAACGAGCTCGATGAACTCGTCGCGGCGGATCTGCTCGACGCCTCGGCCACGGCAGCCGCGGTGCAGGGCGCCGACGTCGCCTACCTGCTGGCGGGACTGCCGTACGAGACCCGTGTCTGGCAGGACCAGTGGCCTCGGGTGATGCGGCACGCGATCGACGCGTGCGCGCGACACGACTGTGCGCTCGTCTTTCTCGACAACGTCTATGCGTACGGTCGCGTGGATGGTCCGATGACGGAGGCGACGCCGTACAACCCGTGCAGCGGCAAGGGTGAGGTGCGCGCACGCATCGCATCGATGCTGACCGATGCCGTCGCGGCCGGCACGGTGCGCGGGATGATCGTCCGCGCGGCCGACTTCTACGGGCCCGGCGCGGCACTCAGCGTCACCACCGCGACGGTGTTCGCGCGTCTTGCGGCGGCACGCACGCCGCAGTGGCTGGTCAACGCGCGCGCCATCCACACGTTCTCGTACACGCCCGACGTCGCCGAAACGCTCGCGCGCCTCGGCAACAGGCGTGACGCGTTCGGCCAGGTGTGGCACGCCGTGACGAGCAAGGAGATGGTGACAGGCGAGCAGTTCGTGCGGGTTGCCTGCGATCTCGCCGGCCGCCCCTATCGTCTGCAGGTCGCGCCGCGCTGGATGCTGCGACTGATGGGGCTCGTGATGCCGGTGATCCGCGAGAGCGGCGAGATGCTCTATCAGTTCGAACACGATTACGTGTTCGACAGCACGAAGGCCGAGCAGGCCCTCGGGATGACGGCGACGCCGTATCGCGACGGCATCGCCGCGACGCTGCGAGGCTGAAGAGGGCGGGCCGGGCTAACCCGCCAGATGATGGGCGACGTGGAGCATCGTCTCCGCGCGTCAGGCGGTCCGAAGATCACTCTGCAAGTCCGCAGCGGCACCACGGTGAGCCCGCAGGGCGGAGCCTGCCGCCTGACTACGGCGCCAACACCCTGACGAGCGGAGCGAGGGAATGACGACGACACGGAGTCGAGCGCCGAGGCGAGCCCGGAGGGCGGAGCCTGCCGCCTGACTACGGCGCCAAGGCCATGACGAGCGGAGCGAGGGAATGACGACGACACGGAGTCGAGCGCCGAAGGTGAGCCCGCAGGGCGGAGCCTGCCGCCTGACTACGGCGCCAACACCATAACGAGCGGAGCGAGGGAATGACGACGACACGGAGTCGAGCGCCGAGGCGAGCCCGGAGGGCGGAGCCTGGCGCCTGACTCCGGCGCCGACGCCATGACGAGCGGAGCGAGGGAATGACGACGACACGGAGTCGAGCGCCGAGGCGAGCC
>CAYRAE010000089.1:0-10917 GCA_964422175.1 uncultured Luteitalea sp.
CTCGATCGCCCAGGTAGGCACCGGACGGCACCCGTTCGGCACCCCACACGCCGTCCTCGTAGCCGAGCGGCAACTGCCACGCGGGGTGCGAGGCCATGAGGTCGAGCACCCGGCCGGCCAGCTCGTCGTGATGGACGCGTGCGTAGCGAGGCGATGTGATCGCGCGCACGGTCCACGGTGCGGCCTGATCGGCGAACAGCTGGTGCTGTTCCCGTCGCTGCCGCCGCAACCCGTGATTGATGGCCGCTGAGGCGATCGATGCAGGGAGCGTTCGGAGGTACTTCGGCGGCGCGCCGGCGATGGTGGCGAGCTGCTCGAAGCTCCAGTGCGTCAGTGCGGCTGGGCGGCCTGACGGATCGCGCAGGGCGATGACGTCGTCCGCAACAGCCTGGGTCCCGAAGTCCACGGTGTCGATGTCCCGCTCCTCGGTGCCGATCCGCCGTGTGCGGGCGGCCTCGTAGAGCGCGGGAACGGATTGGAACCGTTCGTCCGGCGGTCGTGTGGCCCATTCGCGATGGGCCGTGAACGCGTTGACAGTCGATACAGCTGTGCCGTGCATGTGAGTACTCCTTTCACGTGGCCGCTGGGGCGACGTTGCGGGGGTGGCTCCGCATCGGGCGATGCGGAGGGCTGGCCGGGATTGGCCAACAGTCGAGAGAACTCAGATGTCGGCGTTCAGTTCGTGGTCGATGTCACCTCGCAGGCACGGCGAACTCCCGCCGCACGACAAAGGGCCCCACACGGCGCGTGACGAGCACCCCGAACAACGACAGGCTCGGGAGTGTCGCGTCACCGCGCCAGGACAGGCGGTGTTCACGAAGGGTCACGTCGGCATCGGGCAGACGGGACTTCAACTGCTGCATGACGGCCCACTCCTCCGCGGACGCCTCGGTCGCGGCGAGGCCGACGATCTCGAGTTCCGACAACGGCACGGCGATGCTGCCGCGGCCCGTCACGCTGCGAAGATGCGCCTGCAGCCGCTCGGCGCCATCGAACGGATAGCACGGCACGTCGGTGACCGTGGCGAACGCCTCGTCGGTGAGGGCGTCGATCACTTCGGTGAGCGGCAGGAGTCCAGCGGCGTGTCGGCCGCGCTGGTCTTCGGTGCCGTGCGCGGCGACCCACTCGGCGACGACCCGCGTCTTCTCCGCGTGGAGGGCCTCCTCGGCGGCGCGACGCTTGAGGGCCTCTTCTCGTCTCAGGCGACGATCGGCGCGGAACCGGCGATAGGCTTCAGCCGGCACGCCTGCCGCTACGCCCGTGTCGAGCACCGCGTCGAACATCAGGCGTCCCGAGGACGTGGCCATGAAGCAGCGTCGCTCCGTGGGCACCGGACGCACCATCGCGCGCTGCGAGGGATCGCCCAGAAACGCGCGCGCGACTTCGGCCCGTCGCTCACGATAGCCGTCGCGAGATTCGGTGCGCGCGGAGCGGAACTCCCGGGCGAGCTCGTGGTTGCGCGCGGCGATGTGGAACAACTCGTCGAGGGTGGGCGGTGCGTCGAAGACGGGCGGGCCATCGTGGCGCAGCACCTGACCATCGACGCGCTCGAAGTGCGGCTGAAGCTTCAGCTTGGCCAGACCACCGAGGCCGACGGTGACGAGATGTAGGCGGGTTGTGGGCACCTGCACGGTCAGCCGCTGGACGGCCTTGCCATCGCCTCCGGCAATCAGGGAGGCCTTTCGTCCGGCCTCGGACAGCTGGTAGATCGCGAACACCGCCAGCGTCTGCGCACCGGGTACGGCACGGAGCGAGTCGGATGGATGCTGCGCAATCGCGTGAGCGGCCGTGTCCATAGTCCCTCCCGAGTTCTTGGCACTTCCGAAGAAGAACCGTGGTCCCCAGACGGCGGGGCGATGGGCCCGGCCGCCTGGGAAGCACGAAGGACCGGTTCAGGAAGCGGCCTCGAGGCGGCTGTACGCGTCGAGGATGCTCTGCCGAATCGCGTCCTGCACGCTGGCGTCCCCGTTCGAGGGACGGAGCAGCGCGTAGCTGCGGCGTTCGCCGTTTACGACGTACTGCCGAGCCGGAAACGTCACGTTCCTCCCTCCGTCGCGACGTTCCCACACCGCGAAGCCGACCAAACGCAGGCCACTGAATGGACCGCTTGCGGCTCCGAAGATCACTTCCGCGTCAGCGAGCTTCCCCTGAGGGCCGCCCTTGGTGTTCGGAAGGATCGCTACCGTCATCACTTCGCCGTTGCCTTTGGACATGATGGGCCTCCGTTGAAAACGCCGCGGACGCTGGGTCGACGGCGTTGGCTATGCCCCACGGGCCGTTGTGGCGCGTAGGAGCAAGGGGTGGGACGCAGGAGCCGCTGGAGCGCCTGCGTGGACGAAAACTCGTCGAAGGCCCCACCGCACGGAGTGCCTTGCACAAGAAGATGAACGCAGATTTTGGTCGAAACCTTACAGGGGGTAGCCGAGACGCTGGGGCCTCTTAGCCGATGAACCCGACGTGGCCTTCCGAGCCGGTTCGTCGGCCCGCGTGGCGTTCGCACGGGGACGGACGTCATTCCCGCCAGACGTAGAAGGTGCCTGATTCGCCATCGGACTCGTCCGGTCTTCCGTCGGTCTTGTCTCGGTATTTCTCGTAGCCCAAGCCTAGCGCCAACATCCGTACACCGCTCAAAGGGTCATCGACGATCTCACTGACCAAGAGGGCGAGCCGTCCGAGGAGGAGATTCTGAGTCGAATCCAGCATGGCTCGCCTCGACGTGAGGAGGTCATCGCGCGCAGCCTCGTCGCCGAGGTAGTCTATGAGCCCGGTTTCGGCTGGATCGAAGGCATGGACGCTGCGCGATGTGATCCGGTAGGCGTGCGAGTAGAGTCCGCTCAGCCCCACCGTCTCGGCGCGCTGCTGGACAGAGAGACCCGAGTAGCCGTACTTCCTCAACGAATGCAGTTCCGCCTTTGAGTAGCGGGCAGCGATCGCGGCCTCGGCGTCCTCCCAGCGTTCGCGACTATGCATGCCTTCGAGGGCGGTCTCCTTGAAGAAATCCACTTCTTTCAAGTATTTCAACTTCTCAAGAATCGCCGCGTCTGCCCAACGCCGTGTCAGGCCGGTCGAGTCCTTGCTCTTCAGAAAGTAGATGAAGTTGATGTGGGCCTCCAAGAGAACGCGCAGCAGGACGAACGCCTCCTCCAGGAGGCGTTCGGACTTGAGCATTTGAATGCCACGAAACGTGTTCACGGCCTTCTTGAAGAGAGCTACGAGGTTCTGCCCTGCGGGGGTCTTGGCGATCTCCTCTCCCTGAACTCTGACTGCGAGCTTGTTCGACGCAACCAGGAGTCGAGCATTCAGTTTGCGAATGTCGCCTGTGACGCGCTTCTTGATCTCGGATGCTGACCGCAGACGCACCTCCCTTTCGTGGCGCGCCGATAGTGGAGCATGCCGAGTCTCCCCCTGGCACTTGGGACACGGCGGATGGTTGGACCGGTTGTGGACGAAGGCCTCCCACGTGTAGCCGCATGACTCGCAGCGGTGGTCAAAGATCGGCATAGATCCTTGATCCTAATGCCGACGTACTCACGTGCCGATGTCCCCTCGGCCCCCTCACGGGACGACGCCGCTCTCCGGACTCGCGCGAACAATGTGCGCCTCTTGAAAACGCTGGAGAAATGGCCGCCGGGAGCCAGGGCTTCACCTTCCCCTTCACTGCATCCAGATGGCGGTCCGGTGCCACCGCGCGTGACAGTGCGCTCATATGACTGTCTTCTCCGAGAGCCCACCAATCGGCTCCCTTCCGTATCGGCGTGCGCTGTTCAACTTCTGGCGTAGGTCAGCGTCAGACCAGGGAGGCTGGCAACGGCTATTCCAGTCGTAGAGGAGCGCGAGCGCGTCCTCGTCGTCGAGGGCGAAGCCTCTGACGAGCCGGCAGCACACACGGAACGTTGTGGCGTCGCCGTGGCTACCGGCGACCGCGGGCGGAATCCTGGAGATGTACCTCCGAGCACGTTCTCGAATATCAAGGCCGCGTTCACGCTGTGCTGGTTGAACCGAATCGACGGACACCCCAGCCGTCGATGGTGACGGGAAGTCGCCGACGTCGAGCATCCGTCGTTCCGACGCGTATTCTGCAGCAACTAGCGGGCCGGGCCGGTACTTGTAGTTGAAGAACCCCGGCAGGCGCGTGAGCTGGGCGCACGATGTTGCGACCTTGTCCGTGCCGAGTTCACCCGCAAGCCGCTTCTGCAATGCCTCGGCCCCCTCCCGCGTGAATCCGGACACGCGCCACAGGACGTGCAAGCGGTTGGGCGATGAGTGGATCACGAACGAGGGCGGCGGAAGGTCCGGTCGCGCCGCGATCCTGGTCAGGACGGACGGCCCATCTCGATCGGCGTCGAGGAAGACGTGGCGGATGTCCCCGATTGCGTCACGCGTTCGCGCCTTCCGTTGCGGTCGGATGGCGTTCACGCTCACGAACACGCTGAAACGTCTCGCGTTTTCTGCTCTGAGCCACGCCTGGAACTTCGGATTGGTGATCAAAGACAGCGGTCCCACGCGCTGAGCCGTCCCGCCGGTGTCGTGGGACTTCAGCAGGACCGCAATCCAGTCGTCCGGACGGAAGGCCGCGTGCAGGAACCGGAGCGGCGCTTCGAGATCGATCGCCATCGGAACCCCCATCAATTCTTCGTGAGCACGAGCTGGCCGACGAACGTCGCCTGCTGGCAGTCCGTGCCGGTGAAGTCCGCCTCAATGCGGGTGGCCTGGGCGGTGCCAACACTGCCGAACGTGCCGCGGCATCCGCGCGGTGACGTGAACTCGCCCTGCGTGCTGATCTGCGCGGGCGGCGTGTTGCCGGGTGTCAGCGCCGTCGTGGCAGTGGTCGTCATCGTCAGCCACGGGTGCTCCGAGCGCACGGTTGTGCGGAACGACTGGAGGTTCGAGTGCGGCGTCACCTCGAAGGTCCACTGCATCGGGCCGCTGCTCGTCGGCGGTGGGTCGGGGTCGCCGGGGTTGACCTGAATCGTGACCGTGCCTGTCCACGTTCCCGTGAGGAACGACGTGGCCGCCGTTGGGGACGTCGGTCCCGGCGACGAGTCGCCGCCACAAGCTGACAAGACGAGCAGCAACGGGACGGGCCATGCCCATATCGGGATCGCCTTCATGCGAACGCTCCTTCGTTGGCAGCCATTGCGATGTTCACGGGTTCGAGGCGGATACGGTCCGTCGCCAGGTCGTAGCCGGACACGGAAACGACGTCGGTGACCTTCCGCGTCCTGCCGACGCGCTCGATGTGCACGACCAAGTGAATAGCCAGCGCGATGGCCTCGCGCGTGCTGTGGTGCGGGAGCCCGGTGTTGGCCGTGAGCACGCAGTGTGCGAGGCGCGCGAGCGCCTGCTCGGCCGAGTTCGCGTGAATCGTGCTCAGCGCGCCCTGATGGCCGGTGTTCAGGGCCTGCAGCAGATCGAACGCTTCTGGGCCGCGCACTTCGCCCACGAGAATCCGATCAGGCCGGTGTCGAAGCGTGGCTCGGAGGAGATCGGCAATCGTCACGGCCGGAAGCGGCGCCTCCTGCCCAAGTGGGGCCTGTGCGCGTCTGGCCTCGAACCGCACGAGGTTCGGCTTGTCGACCACGATCTCGGACGTCTCTTCGATCAGGACGATCCGGTCCTCCAGCGGGATCGTGGACGCGAGCGCGTTGAGCAGCGTCGTCTTCCCGGTGCCGGTTCCGCCAGAGATGAGGACGTTCCTTCGGCAGCGCACGGCATCGATCAGGGCACCGGCGAGCACATCGCTCAGCGTGCCGCACGCCACAAGCTCGGGCAGCGTGTAGCGGTGCGTGAACTTCCGAACGGTCAACGTCGGGCCATCGACGGAGCACGGCGGAAACATCGCGGCCACGCGCGATCCGTCCTCAAGACGCGCGTCGAGCGCCGGCTGCGCTTCGGAGATCTCGTCGCCACAGGCCCGGGCGATGTTCTTGATCGCGACCGTGAGGTTGCGGACCTCGAGCGACCGCTCGGGCACCAGTTCCAAGGCGCCGCTCCGTTCCACGAATACGCGTCGCCCGCCGCAGTTCACCATGACCTCGGTGACGGCCGGATCGCGCAGCAGGTCCTCGATGGGACGCAGGAACGGCAGGATGCGATCGAGGCTGCTCATAGCGCACCGTTGGCGAGGTGATCGAAGTGGCTCGTCTGCACGTCCAGGTAGTGGGGCTTCAGGTAGCAGAACTGCGGCGGCAACGGGTTCACGCCGTCGTACGGCAGAACGATGGCTTGAGCGTTCTGCAGTTCGGTGAACACGCGCGGCGGGAAGATGTGCTCATGGACCGGACCATAGCTCTTGGTCGCGGTAATGGCCTGCCGGGCGGACGCCGTGCGCCCCGTGAGGAAGGACACGTGCGTGTCCGTGCCTGATTCCGCGAGCGAGTACCGCGCCTTGATCCGATCCTTCCGTCCGCACAACTCCGCCGCGTTGCGCGCGGTGAACTCGTCGCTGGTCGCAAGGAAGACCTTGTTCCTGAAGCACTGGAGCAATGTTCGCCAGCTCTCGTCTCCCGGAAGCACGGACCGAAGCGAACTGATGCTCTGCGTGGCCACGATGGGGATCAGGCGCGCCTGACGTGACAGGGCGAACGTGCGTTCGTCGCCTGTTGGGTCTGTCTCGCCGACGGTGGCGAAGGCGTGGTACTCGTCGCAGACGAACAAGAGGTCCCGCCATGTGCGCTTCGCGTCGGCGGTCATCTTCGGGATGCGCTGCAGGACTGCTCGCTGAAAGTCGAGCTTCAGCATCACGCCGATGATGCGAGCCAATCCGGGATTCATCGCCACCGGGAAGTTCAGTGCCAGCACTTTCCCCGTGTCGAGTAGGGTATCGAGTGGTTGCAGTGGCTCCGGGTCGCCGGGCGCGCGCATGCCCATGTAGGAACGCTGCGGTGGGCAGAACGCGCGGTGAACGGCTGGGTTGTCGTCGAACAAGGAGAGGAACACGACGATGCCCTCCGTGATGTTCGAACGCAGGCGCGTATCGAGACGACTCCAGCCCTGGTAGTACCAGCGATCGAGCGCCTCGATCTGGTGCTTTCGCTCGGCCCATCCTGCGCCACTTGGCTTCTGGACACCAAGGTGCAGCCCCTGCTTGTCAAGGTATCCGTCGAGTTCCGCGTTGTACGGATGCGCCATGAAACCGCCGTCGACAGAAATCCACTGACTCCACCGATGGACGTCCAGCAGCTCGTAGTCCTCCTGGCGGATTCGGATCATGTCAGGAGGGTCGCTCAGCGAGTCCTTGAGTCGCTTGACGTCGTGAGCGATGCGCGTGTCATCCAGCACGTACTGGTACACGTCGGCAAATGTCGTATAGCCCTCGGTGATCCGACGGAGCAGAATCACGAACTTCAGCAGGTCCGTGTACGCCTGCTGCCAGAACGGTTCCTTCGACTTCCCGAACAGGTTGTTCAGCAGTGTGGCGATGGCGTAGGCCACGGCGTACGGGTCCAGGTCGTTGTGCAGGGGGTTGTAGCTGGCGCCGGTGTCCAGCCCGACCTCGACGTAGTCGTTGGCCCGTCCGCTGCGCTCGAGGATGGCCTTCACCTGGTGGCAGAAGTCGCCCTTGACCTCCATCACCAGCGCGCCCACCTTGCGTTCCGCGTCGTCTGCTCGCCAACGCAGCAGTTGGTCCACGTAGGGGTACATGCACGCTGATGTCTTCCCTGTTCCAACCGCGCCCAGCACCATAACGCCTGTGTAGAGCCCGCGCTGCGGGATCGTCAGCCACGTGGGTTCCGGTGCTCGTCCGGACCGGTCCGCGAAATGCGCTTCGCCCAGGACGAGGAATGGTTCGGTCCTGGTCTCCGGCTCCGGATAGGGAGGCAACGGACGGTAGGCCCATGACGGCTTGAGACCGGACGCGACGATCGCCACGACGGACATCGCGATGGACGCCACCCAGAACGGTGTGGAGAACCACAGCAGGCCGTACCCGTACGCGAGCCCGAGCGCGATGTCCGGACGGCGCGCGTCGATGACGGACAGGAACAGGTTGTCCTGTGGAATCGGGAACATGTGCAGGCCGGACACGCCGACCACGGCGGCGACCAGGGTCGCCACCAAGGCCCGGGCATCGAGCAACGTGCGCAGCATGACCCTGCTCCGTCAGGGAACCGATTCACGCGGTTGTTGCGGACAGGTGCTTCGCCTGCGGTACGCCACGCCCGTTGACGCGCCGCCGGCCGCCATTGCGCGGCACGAACGAGTCCGGATGGTCGGCGCGCCACACCAGGAAGTCCTTGTCCTTGGCCAGCACGGTGTCGATCACCTGGTTGAGGACGTACTCGGTCGGTTCGCCGATGAAGTGCGCGTACGCGTACAGCGTTTCGTTTGTCTCGTGATCGAGACGGGTCCGATGGCGGACGAGTTGCTTGCCGCGGGTGCGAGGTTTGATCAGAGCCATGGCTCATTCCTTCCGAAGACACGACGTGTGGTGTCGCGGCCGGGCACGTGGCGGTTGGTGCCAACATGCGGGGACGCGCCAAGTGGGCAGCTGCGGTGGACACTGAGTCGGACGCGAGCTGGGCCAAGGTCTGCTGCACGAGCTGGGCACGGAATCGGGGCGTGAGCGACCCTCCGGGGCCGCCCCTTGAAAGGGGTGGCGGCCGAAATCGGGGGGTCGCTCACGCCCCGATTCGTTGTGATGTGGCGGCTGTGCGTGGGTCGCGGGCGGCACAGAACGCCGCCCGGCAGTGTGCGCCTATCGGCGCGCATCTCGTTGCTGCGGAACCTGATAGGCGCCAGCGTCTTCGTCGCGAACGCCGACGTCAGTGCGCGGTGGTCAGGCCGTAGACCGGCTCGCTGGACTAGACAAGCGGCTCCCGCCGCATTGTCTACCCTATTGTCTAGCGCGCGCGCCGTCATGCCGTGCCTACCAGGGGAGAGAGATGAAGGTACGGCCGCGTCAAGGATTGGCACTCGATCCGTCCCGTCTGACGCTCGATCGCGTCGAGCAAGACACGTGACTGCAGACCGTTGATGGAGCGGTCGCCGACGCGCGTCCACGTGCGATACAGGACCCGATAGCGAGGGGCACCGAAGGCGCGGCTGGCGCGCTTGTAGCGCGCGGGATCGACGCTGCGCGAACTGTCGTCGAAGGCGGACAGGCGTCGCCGTTCATTGAAGTACCAGCGAAGTTCATCGACGACGAGGGAGCGCAAAGGCGCGGCAAGTTCCTGCCGCGCGGCGGCCAGGTACACGTCCGTCGCCTCGGCGAAGTGCGCCGGAACGAGCAGTTGAAGCGTCCACTTGGGCAGAGCCCTGAACAGCTCCGCATGGCGGAAGAGGAACGGGCGGAAGTCCACCGGGACACGGCGCGTCACCAGGTACAGGAACACGTGCCCGTGATGATCCGGATCGACGCCGATGGGGAGGCGATCCGGAAAGTACCGAGTCGTTGTCTCGCCCGTGTCGCCGAAGTCCAGGTGCGGGAACTCATCCCGGTGGAGCAGGTGTCCAACACGCTTGGCGAAGTGCTCAACCTTCTCGCGTTCGGTGGCGAGCCATGTGGTGCCCGGCCGGCCGATCACTTCGTCGAGGAGCATGACGTTCTCGATGGCGCGAGCGAGCGCCAATGGCTTCCTCAGACGAGAATGCGGCTCGCCGATGGCTTCGTAGAGGGACCGATGGTGGACGTGGTAGATGCGGGCTTTGCTGTGCTTGCAGTCGAAGGCCGTCGCGAGCTTGTCGGCGGTCAGCCGGTCGAAGAAGTTGATGTCCACCTGCCCGTGGCGGATACCCGCGAAGGCGCAGTAGTGGCGCCGCATGCAGACGCCTGAGTGCAGCATCACCGTCACGAGGAACCGCGCCTGCCGCTCCGTGAAGTGCTTGGCCACGATGGCCTGGACGCGTTCGTCCGGAGTCACGACAACATCTCCTCTGCCAGTCGCACGTCGCGTCCACGTCCCCCACGGCCGCCGCCCGAGCCGGCCAAACGGGCACCGACAGCCCCGTAGCGAGTGAAGCCGGCGCTGACCTTTCCGGCGGCGTGCGCGCCGCGGTAGTGGGGCGTCATCACCTCCACGTCCTCAATCTCGCGGCTGCCGTCTTCCCGCTCGCACTCGATGCGGAGGTCGGGAAACTGCACGTGGTCATCGACCATCGGGAGGTCGTGCTCGTGCGCCCAGTGTGCGATCTCCTCGGCATCGCGAGCAGGCCGGCCGGAACTGTCGCGGCGTCCGCGATTCGGCTCCTGCAGGAACACTTGGTATTCGCGCTTCAGGTCCTCTTCGAGCACGACACGGTCAACCCGAAGCCCACGTTCGCTCAGACGGCGGGAGGCGTCGAGGTACGCGGCGTAGAGCCGCGTGTCATGCGCCAGTTCTCGTGGCTTCCTGACACCTGCGTAGAACGACTGCCGCGATTCGGCAGCGCGATCACGCCGTGAGGACTCGAGCAGACCGCGTCCGCGCTCAGTGAGCGTGACGAGCATTGTCCGCTGGCGTCCGACGACGTACGGCATCGTGCGAACGAGCCCTTCGCCACGCAGGCGCTCGACGTCCTTGCGATGGACGTTCGGACGATCCTGAGAACGCAGCAACTGGTCCATGGGAACGACGCGGAACGCGCCGGCGGTCGCAAGAACGCGCACCTCTGAGCCACGGAGGGTTCCTGCCCAGTCCGGGCGCTCGACAGGTTCGCGGGAGCGTCCTCGTGGCAGGTTCAGCTCACGGGTCAACGCATCGCGGGGCTCACTCCTCTCGATGGTCCGCTCGGCGCTGGAGCCGCCCCGGCCTCCACGGGGCATGTCCGCTCGATCCCGTTCAAGATCACGCAGGTCGATGTCTCGATGCATACGAACACTCCTTCACGCATCCAGATGAGGCCCGAAGTCGTCGAGGGCGGCGTCAGACGTACCCAGTTGCCGGTCGAGGTGAAGGAGTTTGCGGCCGGAGTCTCGGAGGAATAGCCACCGCGCCA
>CAYRAE010000090.1:0-10794 GCA_964422175.1 uncultured Luteitalea sp.
GAAGTCGATGACGTTGTTCATGGGTAGCCCTCGAGGAGCTTCTAGTTTATGCGAGGCGAGCCAACGCTCACAGTCCGTTCAGCCCCGTCCCGGTGTCACCGCCTCAGTGGTGGTACAGCCACCGCTCTTGGCTCCGGTTCGTGCGCTGGACGCCGAAGTGTGGCAGCCGGGCACCACCCTTGTCATGGGCACCCGTCAGACTGTCGCGTGGTAGCCCCGGGCCTGATGCGACATCTCGCAGGACGCTGGCCATCCCGCGCACGCGCGGCGAAGTCGTCCAACCGACTCAGCGGTCCTCGATGACACCGGGACGATATGTGCGGTCGGTGTTCGCGCTGATCGCATCCTCTGTAAAGAAGACGGGACGTAACTGGTGCTGTGCAAACAATTTGATCTGATCGCGGCTGTGTGGCGACGCGGGGTTGAATGTCTGACCGTATGCGAGCACGGAGGTCGCTGATGGCGGATTGGTGAACTCGACCAGCATGACCCAGCCATCTCCGAAACCGACAGGCTCGGCGGCAGGCTCGGACATGCCGACAACGCGCTGTCCACCGGGTACCTGCTGGTACCGCAGAACTCGATAGGCGCCATAGTCCCCGGGGGCGCCGTCACCCGGCAGGTCGAGACCGCCGAGACGCAATCGATGCACATCTCCCCACGCAATGCGCTCGCTACCATACGTCTCCCGAGCCCATCGTACCGCGGCCTCCACATGCTTGAGGGCCAGCGGCCGATCACCGATGCCACGAGGTGTGTCCCAGGGGGAGTCCTCGCTCCACGGGATCTCGAAGGGTCGCTTCGTCTCGGCCGAGTAGCGGTCCCAGAATCGCTGGAACAAGACTGCGCCTCGGCTCTCCGAAGAAACGCGATTGTCCCACGTCTCCAATACCCCGAGCGCTGCGCGCGCATCGGCGGATGGCTCGGCCAGACTCCTGAGCGCGGCGAGCAGGTCCGGCTTCACCCGCTCCGCGAGAAGTAGGCGGGTCGAGTGCTTCAGTCGGTTGACATCATCCAGCGAGAACCGTTCCGCGGACTCCAGCAGGTCCACGCCGAGCTGCGGACGCAATCCCAGCGTGCCACGATCGAAATATGTTGGATAGTCGCCCGGTCCCAGCCGGTCACGCTTCGAGGTGTACCACGGAGGATTGTTCGCGCTGTGAACATAGCCGCCTCGTGGGTTGAGAAGGCGCGGTAAGTCTCCCAACGAGTGAAGATCCTTCCAGACATATTTATCCGAATCGCCCGGTACATCGAGGCGATAATCCGTGCCGTCATCCACCCGGCGGGGGATTTGCGCATTCCAGAGATAGAGGATGTTTCCGTCCGCATCGGCATAGATGAAATTGCACGAGTAGACACGGCTCGTCCTCATCGTCTCGAGAAACTCATCGAGGCTGCGCGTCCGGCTCAGGCGATAGAACCCTTCAAACTGGAGGTGGGATTCGAGGCGTACGGACTTGAGTGCGAAGGCCCGGTTGGCCGTCCGGTACACGATTTCGCCGATATGAGACGACCAGTACGTCCGGCTCTGGTGACTCATCGTGCCATCCGCGTTCCGAACTTCGGCGACCACCTGACGCGCATTCAACGGCATCGAGCGCCCGTCGAACAGGTAGTGGTCCTCCCGATTCGGGTCGAGCGACAGGGCGAACACATCCTCCAGATCCGCCGCGTTGACCGTGTTCGCCCAGCCGAGGCGGTCATTG
Source organism: uncultured Luteitalea sp. (assembly GCA_964422175.1). Classification (GTDB taxonomy): domain Bacteria; phylum Acidobacteriota; class Vicinamibacteria; order Vicinamibacterales; family Vicinamibacteraceae; genus Luteitalea. The sequence continues at coordinate 1,710 of CAYRAE010000090.1, forward strand.
AATCCCGCCCACAGCACGGGATATCCAACCAGCGTGTTGCCGAAGAAGTTTATCTTTCCGGGAACGGTCAGGTGCGCTTCCCAGTAGCGTGACGCCCAGCTCAGGTGCGGGTTTGCCATGAGGATTGGCCGTCCCGATGTCGTGCGGGAACCCGCCAGGGCAAACGCATTCGAGCCCGGCGCGTCCTCCTCGGGCAGCAGCCCCTGTGGTTCGACCGCCCGCCCGGGGTACTTCTCTGTCAACCGTCTGGCAAGAGCGGCCCCAGCTGCTGACCTCACGCCAATGGCGCGGATGTTGGCGAGCACGTCGGCGGCGGTGAACATCGGAATCCACGCCGGCAGCGTGGTGCGGTTGAGGTCCATGTAGCGGTTCAGGCCGGAGGCATACGCGTGTAACATGCTTGCAAAGAGCGGGCTGACTCGCGCCAGATCCGCCCGGGCTGTCTCGATGTTCACGAAGCGACGCATCGCGAAGTCATTCTCGACCTCTTCGGCTCCGAGGTACTTCGCCGCCTCACCACGGGCGCGGATGAAGCGACGGGCGATTTCGACGGCATGATCCTCCGCCTGGGCAAAGCCAAGGGCGAACGCGGCCGCCTCCTCAGTGTCCGCCACGATGTGGGGAATGCCATACGTGTCCCGTCGAATCGTGGCGTGGCGCGCCAGCACCTCGGCATCGTGGGGTGTGGAGGGACTGGCGGCGTCCTGCGCCATGGCGACGCATCCGGCTGCGAGCGCGACACTCGCGACTATGCCGAGTCTGATCATGTTGAACTCCGCGCTGATTCCTCGAAAGCCCCGTGGTGGACATACGCGAGAATGTCGCGGCGCACCGCGGCTTCAAGAGCAAGGAAGTTCCCGGGGTATCGCAAGCCCGCACCCAGGATCAGCCGGAGGGCAGAGGCCACCAGGACGATGACCGGCCGGCCGACCGACAACTCTGCTGAGGTCAGCGGTTGCGCGGTACTCTGATCCAGCGTGACGATCAGATCAGGGTAAGTGGCGACACGCTCGCCGTCCACGTCGAGCGTAAGGTACTCGTTCCAAATCGTAATCTCGGCCCCGGCAACCCGGGCAATGCCAACGTCATAGGCACCCTCGGACCGCAGCGCATACTCGTGCACCTCGCCAGCAACCACGACACGGGCGTCGAGCATCTCCCGCAGTACGTCCACCGTAGCCGAACTCCGGCCGGATGTTCGGCTACCGGCCATCCGCCGCCCAATCTCGATCGCCTGCGACAGGGCACCAGGCGCGGCATGGTGCTTGAGGTACTCCGCCTCGACCGGGTTTCTGGCTGCTCCGACGAGCCCCCCCGCATTCTCAGCGGCGGCGCGTACGAGCCTGTTCGTTGCAGCTACCGACCCCGAGATGCGGAGTTCGAGATAGGCACCCGTCTCGGGGTTTCCCCCGGCCGCGGCCTGGACGGCAACGAAGCCAGCACGCCGTTCCAGCCCCATGCCCCCCATGTCAGAGGTGGGGTGAGCGCGACCGTTGGCGGGTGCGTCAACCACAGGCAGGCCGAAGACCGCCGACTGCAGCCACCCATGCACACTGGCAGTGCCACCGTTCTCACAGCTAATCACACCCTCAATGGGTGGACTCACGAGTGTGGACATCAGCTCCCACGCACGCGTGTAATCCCTTGGTGCGACTCGCGCGCGGGGATCCCCGGGCGCGCCGACAAGGGAGGCGGTTCCGATGAGCGCGTCCGGTCGCACGCCATCGACGGCGAGCAGTCGCGGCGTGCCTGAGGCCAGCGCCTCCCGGCCGAGCCTGAGGCCCTCGCCAATCGTGCCGCCGCCGCCGCCGCCGAGAACCGCGCCTCCCAAGACGGCCGCGTCGAGCTCGTCTGGTCCAAGCGGAGTGCCGTTGTCCGTCATCTGTCGTGACTCGCTATCCCTCAGAACTGGTATTGCAGACTGATCTGCGCCGACCGCGGCTGCTGAACGGCCGAGTAGGTGCCAAACAGAGGAGACAGGATGTTCCGCTGCGGCTGCTGCCGCTGCGGGATATTGAGGGCATTCAGTACCTGCAACATCACGCGCAGGCGCTGTGCGCCCCACCGGACGGATTTCTGGATCGTGAGATCGGCATTGACATATCGAGGATTTCTCTCGAACGCCGTGATTGGTGATAGCCCGAACAGTGCACGCAGTCGATTCGCCTCGTCCACGGACAACTGCCGCACACTGTTCCTAGAATAGGCAAAACCATCGCACGAGATGTTGCGGCAGATATCCTCGTGCACCCAATCACCCGTGCTACCGTCTCCATTGAGGTCCCGGCCACCAGCGGTCACGTCCATCGGTGCCTCCGACGCGTACTCCATGATCACGCCGATCTGCACGTCGAGCGGCAGCATCAGCTCGGCGTGGCCCACGACCCGGTGACGGCGATCGTCGACACCCGGCCCGTAGCTGAGGTCCATCCGCTCCGGTACGAGGAACGCACTCGTGAACGCCTGGGAGTTGTCCTCGGTCTTCGATAGCGTATACATGACGCCTGCCTGATATGCGCGGCTCAAGCGCTTTCGCAGGTCGACAACCATCCCCTTGTAGCGAATCTCTCCGGCGTTGGTGTAGTAGGACCGGTTCTGAATGGCAGGATCGGGACGAACGGCGCCTCCGCCGGTCAGATTTGCGGTGCCGGGAATGCCGGCGTTCGTGTTGAGGATAGCCAAATGGTCGAAGCCGCGATTGTAGGTGAACGTCACATCCAGGCCGAGGTCTGGCAGGAGTTCCCGGCGATAACCGACCTGTGAGTTCCAGTTGTGAGCCATACGCAAGCGTGGGTCCAATTCGTTCACATTCGGTGGAGGAATCACGACCGTGCCTCCCAGGAACGGATCGGGCCAGGCCGGATTGTCGATCTGCACGCCAATAACGCGAGGCGGGGCGAACCGCGCGTTGTTGATAGCGTTCAGAATCACCGCGTCGTAGTACAGCCCTGCGCCGCCGTACAGCACCTGTGTCGTGCTATTGCCGGGGGCCCACGCCACGCCGATTCGGGGTGACACGTTGTTCCGGTCGTTGCTGACGCCAGGACCTGCCTCGCCCGTGATCTCCTTGAGGGCCACGTTCTTCGCCCCTTGATAGTCGTACCTCAGGCCCAGGCTCAGGGTAAGACCTGGCGTCGGACGCCAGTCGTCCTGAACGTAGAGGGCGTACTGCGGGTTGAATGACTTGACCCGGCTGTCGCCCTGATTCTGATTGAAGCGCGTCGGACGGCCATCAACGAACGCCTGAAGGCTGGGAAAGGTATAGATACCGCGAAACTGATTGTCGAAGAACTCGTTGTTCCGGAAGGTCTTGACCTGACCACCAACCTTGATCACATGGTCGCCCGTCCGCGTACCAGACCGCGTCCACGTGAACCCTTCGGTGAGCTGGAACACGTAGTCGGTTGTCCCCTGTGGGTAGTTGGTCGGTCCGCCGAGCGAGAACCCGGCATTCACGTTCACGTTCATCAGATTCGACTGGTCCGGCACGCGCAGCGCGTACGTCTGACCGACCTGCACGAACAGCTCGTTCAGCTTGTTCGAACCGAGGATCCACTTGTGGCTGGCGGTCCCATAGTTGGTGCGGAATGTGATATCCCTACCGTTGTAGTCGAGTAGGGTGTCGTTCGTGCCCGACCAGCTCGAGTCCCGCCCGTGGGTGAATCGCCCTGTCAGGAACTGCGAGGCGCTGAACTGATGGTCGACGCGCGCCGCGATCTTGTTGTTCGCTTCGAAGTCGGGACGCACCAATCGCGCGCTCCCCCCCGTGCCGAAGAGCGCAAGGGGGATGCCTGCATCGCTTAGGTAGCGCAAGGTGCCGGGCGCCATTGCTGCGCCAGACGAAGGTAGCACCACGGTGCTCGATGCGAACGTGTCTCGCTGCTCGCGCTCAAAGGTCGCGAAGTAGTGGGTCCGATCACGCCGGAGTGGGCCACCAATCGTACCGCCGTAATATACGCGCCGAAACGGGTCTTCGGCAAGGCTGCGATCGGCGTATGGGCTTCGCGCCGTCAGGCGCTCGTCCTGAAACAACGTGAAGAGGGACCCATGTATTGTGTTGGTACCGCCACGGGTCACTACGTTGACAACACCACCCGACGCTTGGCCGAACTCCGCACGAAAGCCATTCACGAGGACCTGAATCTCCGATACCGCTTCGAGGGCCACGACCTGACGCCCGTTCCCGGAGATGTCGTCCCGGTTGTCGGCGCCGTCGATCGTCCACTGATTCGACCGTCCACGCGAGCCGGCCAGGGCGAAGCCGTTCGAACTCTGCGCGCCGGGTGCCAGCCGCAGTAGCGACGTGTAGTCGCGGCCGGCCACCGGGAGCACTTCGAGCGCCTCGCTCGTGATACGAGACTGCGTGGCCGCGGTCGTTGTCTCCACGACCGGCGAGTCAGCCGTGACAATCACTTGCTCGGCGACGGAGGCCAGTGACAAGTCGATGTTGATCACCACTTCCGCCCCCGCGGCCACGCCAATGCCACGGCGAACAAACTCCGCGAAGCCGTCAAGGCTTGCCGACAGCTCATACCGACCTGGCGGCAGCGCAGGCAGTCTGAAGGTGCCCCCTTCGTCGGTTACGCTCGTGCGGCTCAAGCCGGTGTCGACGTTACGTACATTCACAGACACACCGGGTAGCACGCCGCCCTGGCTATCCTTGATGGTTCCGAGCACCAGCGCCGTGTCGGACTGTCCGTAGGCCGCGGGCACGCCCAGGAACAGGGTCACTGCGACGGCGAAAAGTCCACGTATCATGCCGCTTCCTCCAAGCATTTCACGTAAGGGAATCCCTCAGCGATGGGTGAGTCTAAGCTGGCAGGTGCGTACGCGCTGGTACACTAGCGAGATTGTCTCGAAACCGTAACAACGCGCACATGGCGCGCGCTAGACGCTGTGCTATACCTAGGTCGCTGTGAGCCGCACACGAACCATTGCCAGTATCACCATCGGCCAGAGTCCTCGCGCGGATCTCCTGGCCGAACTCCGTCCGGCGGTCCCTGCCGCGCACTGGCGGGAGTTCGGCGCGCTCGATGCCCTGGACGATCACGCGATTGCCGACTTGGCCCCAGAGGTCGGCGACTTTCCCCTCGTCACGAGGCTTCGCTCCGGGCGCACCGTCGTCGTCGGCACGCGCGCGGTCCGGGCACGGCTTCAAGACATCGTCGACGAGGCTAGTGCTGGTGCGGATCTAATCGTGCTGCTCTGTTCGGGCCCCCTTGAGATCAGGAGTCACCGTCCAACGCTGCAGCCGGACCGGTTGCTCACGGCTACGGTCGGTGCACTCATGACGGCGCAGACTGTCGCCGTTCTCACACCATCTCCCGAGCAGGTCGACTCCCAGGATAGGCGTTGGCGTGCCGCAGGCGTCACTCCACTCCTTCTGCCCGCCTCCCCGTGGGACGACACCGACTTCGCCGCGCTAGGTAGAAAGGCTCGCGAGGGTGGCGCTGGACTGGCCGTGCTTGACTGCATGGCCTACTCGGCGGAGATGAAGGCGGCGGTCGCCACGGCATCCGGTCTCCCCACCGTGCTGGTCCGATCGCTCGTCTCTCGCGTAGCTGCGGAACTCCTGGCGTGAACCAGCCTGGTCCGCGCGCATTCGACCGGCGCGATCTGCCGTTTCATGTGGCGTTTGCCATCCTCGCGGCCATCATTTGCGCGCAGATCAACGTCCATCTGGGAATCACACCGAACACGTCGGTCATCGGCGTCTTGGTCGCGATCGCGGTTGGCCGGACGGTGGTCAAGAGGTTCAGGGATCCGCAACGGCAGTTGCTTCTTCAGACGGCCACCTCCGCGGGCGGATTTGCGGGGGCGAACATCGGCCTCGTCAGCCTGGCCACGCTCGCGCTACTCGGATACCACCACCTGTTCTGGCCACTGCTGGTCGGCCTCTTCGTCGGCATGGTGGCGGACATCTGGCTCGGCTACAGACTCTTTGGATCCCGGGCATTCCCGGCCGAAGCACCATGGCCGGATGGCGAAGCCGTCGGGCGCCTGATCCAAGCCGGCGACGCCGGCGGTCGCACGGCGCGACACTTGGTCGAGGGCATCGTGGTCGCCATCATCGGACGACTTGCCTCGCTGCCCATGGCTGGCTTCGGCATCGCATTCATTGGCAATCCGATCGCACTGTCGGCACTTGCGCTCGGACTGCTGGCCCGAAACTATGCCGGTCTGGTGCACTACGACTTCGCAACCTCGTACCTTCCACACGGCATGATGATCGGAGCCGGACTCGTCCAGGTCATCCAGACGGGCTGGCTCTTCTGGCAGTCGCGTGCGCAACGGATGGGCCCAATTCCGGACAAGCCGCGTGACGGCGCCGACACACTTCAGTTGTCCATGTCGGAACTCTTCCTCCACTTCGGCGTATTGCTTGGCGGAGCCGTACTGCTCGTCGGTGTCGGCGCCCTCTGGCGATTCGAACCGAGCCTCGTCACCATTCTGCTCTGGGTCGCCTTCGCGGGCGTCGCGGCACTCCTGCACACGATCATAGTGGGTTACTGCGCAATGCTGAGCGGATGGTTCCCCTCGTTCGCCGTTGCGATTGCGCTGATGATGCTCGCTACTATTTTCGGGTTCCCGTTGGAGTTGCTGTGTCTCCTCGCCGGATACGTCCTGTCTACGGGGCCGCAGTTTGCTGACCTCGGCTACGACCTGAAGTCCGGATGGATTGTGCGTGGGCGTGGCAAGGATTCCCTGCTCGAACAGTACGGCAGGAGTCAGCAGGTGCGACTGCAGCAACTCGGCGCTATCGCAGGATTGGCCACGGCGGCGTTGATCTTCCAGATCTACTGGGACCTCGGACTTGTCCCGCCGATGAGCCGCGTCATGGCGGCGACGATCAGCGTCACGGTGAATCCAGATCTGACAATGCAGTTGATCATGGGCGGGATGGTGGGCGCCATCGTCCAGACGGTCGGCACTGCGCGCCACGCACTGGGCATCATGCTCGCTACCGGACTGCTGCTCGACAATGTCACGTACGGGTGGGCGCTCGGCGCGGGGCTCATGCTTCGACGCTTTCTTCCACCTCAAGCGATGGCCGTGCGTGCGCCAGGGTTAATCGCAGGCGATGGGATCGGCGGCTTCGCCTACGCGGTCTTCCGGATGCTCTGAGCCGGGTTCATCCTCGTGGAACCGACTGCGGCCCCTGCTTGAGATGTGCCACAAAGTAGCGGTTCAACAGTTCACGGACCATGCGTTCTGAGAGTCGCGGATGCCAGACCTTGACCGACTCGGGATCGCGCACGCTGGTCCGCGCCTGAACGAGGGCGGCCGGTGATGCGATGACCTCCGTGCCGGAGAACGGCGCCTCGATGACCGCAGAGAGTTCGGTCAGATCATGCACGATGACCGGTCCGGCCTCAGGCGACTTGAGCACGTCTGCCAGGCTCCGGATCACCTCAGCAGAGTCCGTGTCCCTTACAATCACGTGCCTGCGTATCCTTGGCTCTCCGGCAAGGATCTTCGCCGTTCGGCCGTCGAACTGCAGCACGATCATCTCGAGGTGCAGGTCCCTCGCCAGCCGCTCAGCGGTCGCGTAATGGAGATGGGTTGTCAAAATCGAGCGCACCGTCGGCTCGGACGACAACTGCCTCCGCAGCCACGGATAGGTCCGGAACGGGTTGAGGAACACCCGGGGCAGGGTGACGCCCAGCCGCGTATCAACGCTGGAGAAGACGGTCTCGAAAAGCTCGAGGGGCATAAGGGCCGCGACCTTGATCCGCACGTGGCGCGTCTCCGAGAGCATCACGAGCAAATCTGCCGCGTCGCGCAATGACAACCCGATCAACTGAAAGTACCCCAGCAGGCGGTCCACGAGATTCAGGGCCGCCGAGTCCTGTCGTGCTACGATGCGCCCCGTCCCCACTGCCTTCAGGTACGTGCCACTCCCCGGCTTCGAGGTGAGTACGCCGTCCTCGTGGAGTTGGCGGTACCAGTCGGCCACCGTGGTCGGGGAGACCTGCAATCGCTGCGCGAGTCTACGCACCGACGGGATACGGTCGCCCGGGGCGATCAAGCCGAGCGTGTAGTGTGCTCGAAGGTGGTCGGCGAGTACGTTGACTGGATTGCGGGGACCACGCACGGGGGCCGGCAGCGAGCGCACCACGACGGCCGCTGGCGCCTGACGATGGGCCGCGGTACGCGACACGGGTGCAACCGGCCGGGGCGCGAGGCCACCAACGGCCGGACGAGCCAGTTCTCCGGCCATGCTGGCGACTATCGATCGCGCCAGAATAGTCGGCAGGCCCGACGCCTCTTCGAGGCGAGCCTTGACCTCCCCGGAGTACGCGAAGCAGTCCAGGACGATGAGCGACGCGCCCGCCCGTCGAGCGCGCCAGCCTATGCTCTCGAAGTCCTCGTCGCCGAAGGGCGACGCATGGAGAACGACGCTGGGGAAGCCGAAGCTTCGCCAACGGTCTCGCTGCGTCCGAACCTGGTCCGCACGTGGTGTGACGACGGCGACCAGATTGCTCGATGCCAGAGACGCCACCGCGGCACTCAACAGCCGATCCGGATGGAGGAGGGGTAGACGGCTCTGTAGCGACACCGGCGTCGAACAGAGCACCACGACTAGGTCCGCGTCGGCTCCCACGCGATCGATAGCCCGCTGGAGCAGGGGCCGGATCGCCACACCACCGACGACGATTGGACGCCCCTGCCGCACGCGTGTGACGAGCGGAAACTCCCCTGTCTGCGGTCCCAGCCTCGCCAAGTCAGCCTCGTCGACGTCATCGAGTGCCCCCTGCTCGATCCAATGGACGCTGGGCACGAGTGCTCGCATCTCATCGAGGATGTCAGCCCGAGGCGATTGACCCAACGTAACGGCGGCAACAACTCGGTCGTGCATGATTGTCTCTGAGGGCGACGCTGTTGAATCAATAGTACATGATGCGTCTCCCGACCGCTCGACGCCAAGTCAAGTGGTGCGCGCCGCGCAATCAGGCCTCCAGTGTTCGGTATCGTGCGTCCTGCTGAGGGTTGCCAGGCGCCTAGATCTCCCAACGCTCCCCTTCTCGCCGCGCCAGCCCGTCCTGTTCCAGCTTGACCAGGTGCGCCAGCACGGTCTCGTCCG
>CAYRAE010000091.1:0-10773 GCA_964422175.1 uncultured Luteitalea sp.
CGGCCGGGCACCGGGCACCGGGCACCGGGCACCGGAGGCCAGGACTTCAGCCCCTGCCGCTCCATACGGAACGAGCAGCGCGCAGACCCTGCGCCCCTTTACCCTTTTTTGTCCGTAAGCCGTAAGCCGTAAGCCGTAAGTGTTGAATGCCAAGACATCGCTGACACCACGACGTGTCACGACATGGCTGACAGTGTTCGCTCATCGTAAATGAAAGGGCCGTTGATCGATGACCCGGCCGTCGAGGACGACACTGAGGCGTTGCCGCGCCACATCGACCGTGGCGCGGACGTAGGCGTAGATCGCTTCGGGCGGGACGGGGAGTCGCTCGCCGAACACATCGATGCTGCCATCCTGGCGCACGAAGCGGACGACGTGATAGCGGCCCTGCGCCGGTTTCGGCAACGGGTGGTGCGGCGCGCGGACCGCCTCGGGGAAGCGCAAGGGCGTCGCACTGGCGGCCAGGGCGGCGTTGGGCGTGCGCCCGCCCAGTTTGCTGTAGCGATAGTGCGCATTGTGCCGCGCCTCGAAGGCCCCGTTGGCGCGATCGACGGCCGCGCGCGAGGCCAACGGCTGTCGCAGTGGCCCGAATTGTCGCCAGCGGTCGTTGAACTTCTCGACCACGCCATTGCGCCAGGGCTCGGCGGGCGGAATGAACCACGGCTCGACGCCCATCGCCAGACACAGCCGAATCAGCGGGCCGAGGCCGCGCGGATGCGCCCGACTGCCGTAGAACACCATCTCGTTGTCGACCTGCTGATGCTGCGGAATGCCCAGGCGTCGCCAGATCGCCCAGAGCGCGTCCAGCGTCGGCTGACTGCTGCGGTTGGGCAACTGCTGCACCCCGCAGCGCCCCGTCGCCACGTCCACGCTGTGCAGGCTGTAGAACCGCTGCGCCCCGCGGAGAAAACAGGGGCCGACAAAATCGGTCTGATGCACCTGCCCGGGGCGCTCGGCCGGCAGCGCGGGGTATGCCACCCCGGTCGGGATGTACGCGCCCCGCGCCCGCGTCACCAGGCCGTGGCGCTCGAGCACGCGACTGATAGTGCGGAGGCTGGGCGGCGGCTGGCCGAGGTCGGCCAACTCCCACGCGATCGCTTGCGCGCCGCAGAACAACTGGCGCTGCTGCAAGCTGCGCCGCACCGTCACGATGGCGGTCTCCTGCGCCGCGGTCAGCTGCCGCGGCGAGCGCGCGGGGCGCCGCGAGTGCGCCTCCGCCCACCCCGCATCGCCCGTCTGCTGGCGACGCACCCACGTGTACAACCACTCGCGCGACCGGCCGACCGACTGACAGATGGCCGTCGCGCTCTCGCCCGTCAGATAGCGCGCCACGGCGCGCCGCCGCTCCACCACCGCTGTCGACATCCTGCCCTCCGTGGCAGAGTGTCAGCGATGTCCTGGCACATCCTCCTGTCAACGATGTCTTGGCACCTATCACGTACGGCTTACGGACAAAAGGGTAATGGCGTAGGGCTTACGGCTTGCGACAATCGCTACACCCACAGGGAGAGGCGCCTGCGAGCCAGGCCGAATGCCGCGATGGCGCGGAGGCTGGCCGGTTCCCGACGTTCCGGTGCCCGGTGCCCGGCGACCGGTGCCCGGACTCGTTCACGACCTCCATGAAGCGATCGCCGTCGTCATCGATTCCCGCGCGATGCGGGCGACGATGGGGCGGGCGATGGGGCCGAGGCCCGTGGGGACGGGACGGCTCAGGGTGATCGATTCGCACGTGACGATCACGCCCTCTGGTACGGCAACGAAGCGCCACGACGACTGCATCCGCCACAGGAAGCCGCGCTCGTCGGCCCGCGACACTCGACGCTCCGTCGCGGCGCCCGCGTCTCGCACTTCGTCGATCCGCGTCGCGACGCTGGTGCTGTCGATACGCGTTGGCGATCGCGTCCTGTGACGGACGACCTGCCATGTGTCGTAGGTGGCCGAAACCAGCCAGGAACGCCTGATGCGCAGGAACAGTTCGTGGCCGTCCTCGCTCCAGTGATTCACACGCAGCGCCATGACGTCCTCAGGCCGTGGAAAGCGCTCCGGATGGCGCAGGCGCTTCGACACCTGCTCCAGCGTCGCGCCACGGAGGAGCACGCTGCCCTGCCAGTGCTCGATGGTTGCCTCGTCCACCGCCACGCTCTCGATGCGACGACGCGTCACGTCGATCGCGCCACTCGCGAGCGCGCGCCGTACGCGCACACCATCCCGATCGTCGTCTGTTCCCCACGCCGGTACGCCCGCCGCATCGTCTCGTTCGCGAGCTCGTTCGAGCGCCGACACGTAACGATCCCATGACGTAATCGCCTCGCGCGACGGCCCGTCGGCCAGCGCGAGCGATGGCATCCCGAGCAGGCATACGGGCAGCAGCCACGCGCCGCGACGGCCGGCTCCGGAAGACGCGAAGATCCAGCGGTCGGCGAGCCAGTAGTTGGCTGCCGCACACAGCAGCACAGCGAGGATCTGCGCCGCCATCGGCGCGACGTGATCGGCGAGCAGGAGCACGGTGCCCGCGCCGACGATCAGCGAGGTCGCGCCCGCTCCCACGTGTGCGCGTGGCAGCGTGGTCGTCCACGGACGCCTCGTCGTTCTGGCGCGCCACGTCCAGCGCCGGTGCATCGCGTGATTGCTCAGGATCGCCGCCTCGATGGCGAGCACCGTGGCCAGCACGGGCCGCACGCCGAAGCACAGGAGGATCGCGGCAGCGGCCATCTGGAGGAAGAACCCCACGGTACCGACGGCGACGAAGCGCGTGGCCCGGCCCGTCATGACGGCAGGCGCTCCTCACGCGCCAGCGCGGTGGCCGTATGCCACGCCGAGATGAAGAACGCCGCCGCAAGCCCGGCGATGGCGATGATGCCGCCGACGTCGAAGAGCGGCATGCGTCCGACACCCGGCACGTGCACCAGCGGACGCCCGACGAGCGCGATCGCGCCGACGGCCAGTACGATCCGCAGTTCCGTGGGACCGAAGCCGAACGATGCCAGCCTGAACACGCGCGTGACGTGCGTGGCGAGGAACACCTCCGCCATCACGGCGACGTACGCCACGAGCAAGGCCATGGCCACCAGCGGCTGCATGGCGCCGGACCACGCCAGCCCCGTGAACAGCGCGATGGCGCCCACCACGTCGACGACGTGATCGACGTAGTAGCCGTAGCGTGGCCGCTGTCGCTCGCGCACGCGCGCGACGGTCCCGTCCAGGCTGTCGCCGAACCAGTTCAGGGCCAGCAGTGCCGGCACGAGATACAGCACGCGCGCGTCGTGCGCCGACGCGGCGAAGGCCGCGCCAACGCCGATCATCGACGCCAGTCCGAGCAGCGTCAGGTGATCGGGCGAAACGAGGCGCGGCAGGCGCCTGGCGATCCAGACCAGGACGCGCGTCTCGAGCGAGGCCAGTGCGCTATGGTTCTGGCGGGTGTGAGAGGCGGATGAAGTGGTCGCCGTCGATGCGGACATGTGCACGCTCCTGTGACGGAAGGCGCAATCCGCAACCGAATCGGCTCATGGGGTCATCGCGTGACGAGCGGCAGTGTCAGCGATGCGAGCCCGCCGTCGGGGACGTCGATTGTCCGTGCGCGACCTGTCAACTCGCGCAACTGGTCCGGATCCAGGATGACCTCCGAATCAGCCTGCGCCGCTGAGACGGCCATCGCGTAGTACGAGCCGGGACGCAGCCCCGTGATGCGGAACGTGCCGCCGAGTGCAGGCCGGACGACGCGCGAGCGGGGCTGCCGACCGATGGACCACTCCCAGAGCGCTTCATCCTCGGGGAACACGATCACGGCGTAGTCGGCCGCCGTGGCACCGGTCGGCAGAGTGACGGTGCCGGCTATACCCGTCGGCTGCGTGCTGACCACGATCTCCAGGCCCGTGAAGGCGCGGCCGTGGCCGAAGTCGTAGCCTTCGAGCGCCGACTGTCCGCCGACGCGCACGTCCCTGACCCACCAGCCGTCGGGCAGGTTGCCGACGCCGATCGTCTGCTCGCCGCGCAGGCCGGAGATCTCGAAGGTCAGATCGGGCTGCACGCGACCGCGGCCGGGGACGGTGAACGTGAACGGGCGCGCGGGGACCGACCCCACCGACAACGTACGGCCCGCGAGCGCCGATGGATCGCCTTCGAGGGTGAGCCGACCGCGAGCCGTGGATCCCGGCACTGTCGTCAACGACACGACCATGTCATCGCCGTCGACGGCGATCGTCTGCATGGCGAGTTCCTCGACGTGGCCGGTTTGCGAGCGGCCACGGGTCGTACTCTGCGCCATGATGGTGTACGTCCCTGGTGCGACGTCGGTGAGTTCGAACTGGCCGTCGCTTGCGATCCCACCGAAGCGAGACGGCAGAATCGAGAAACCATCGGCGGACCTGACGCTCACATTGCCTCCCTCGAGTGGCTCGCCGGAGGATGCCGTCACGCGACCTCTGATGGCGACCATGCGCGCGGCGATGAGTTGCACGTCGACCGACGCCTCCTGGCCCGCGTCCACGCGGACACGCTGCGCGGCGGCGGCGTTCAACGTCCCTGGGCCGAAGGTCGGGATGTCGTCCTGCGTGACGCCCTGCACGGAGTTGTCGAAGCCGCCGGTCATGGAACCGTCGCGGAAGCGGATCTCTGGCCCGCGGGGATCGGCCATCACGATGTACTCGCCGGGCGCGAGTCCGAACAGGCGGAACTGACCGAGATCGTCCGTCTGATCGGACGATGACGCGCCGGCCGGCCGTACCTCGCCGCCCTGGCGTATCAGGCGCAGTGCCCGAACGGAGACGCGCTCCGCGGGTTCGCCCGTCTCCGTCGTCACGCGACCGATGATCACGCCGCCGCGCAGGAGCTGGAAGTCGATCGCGCGCACGGTGCCGTTCTCGCCGACGAGCACCGCGCGAGGCGGGGTGCGGCTCGTGAGCTGCCCGAAGCCCGTGTCTACGAATCCGGCGCGACGCGCGGTGAGCGTGTACTCACCGGCGGGGACGTTGGCGATCGTGTAGCGCCCCTGATCGTCGGTGCGCGCGGCGAGACGCTGATTTCGCGACATGCCAGGCCCACGGAGACCGCCCGGTTCGGAGCCGCGCTGCGCCGTGCTCGCGGAGGGCGAGGCCGTCACCGTCGCACGCGCCAGAGGCTGCCCTGTCTCCGCGGCGACGACGCGGCCCGTGATGGTCGCGGTGCCCACGGGTGGCGTCGGACGCGTCGGCCGTGCACTCGTGTCGCGCGGCGGCATCGGGGTGCCCTGTCGCGGCATCGGCGTACGCGGCGCTCCTGTCGCGGGCTGCGCGCCAGCCGCGGGCACGCAGAAGGACAACAGCGTCAGCACGCAGCAGGACAGGACGGCAGCGAGTCGCAGGCACATGGGGCACACCTGACCGCCGGATGATTCCGGCGGCTACATATTCGAACCAGATCGGGCAGCGGTCTCCGCCCGCATCGCCCGCCTCCGTCTCGCTGCCGAGCGGTCAGCGAGCGACGAGGGTCAACGTCACGCGTTCGAGGGCACCATCTTCGACGGTCACCGTTCTCGCACGGCCGGCCAGCAGGCGCAGGTGCTCGGGATCGCTCATCTCCGCGATATCTGTCTCGTCGGCCGGCAAGGCAAGCACGTAGTACGAACCGGGCCGCAGGTTGGCCAGCTTGAACGAACCATCGGGGTCGGCGCGAACCGCACGCCCCAGCATCTGCAACCACCCCGGACGTTCCCAGCGGTCCTCGTCCTCTGGAAATACGACGACAGCGGAGTCAGAGGCCGCCACACCGCTGGGCGTCGCGACGGTGCCGGTGATGCCTGTCGGCCTGGCACTCACCACCATCTCCATGCCTGTCAGGACGCCCTCGTCTGGAAACGGATATCCATCGAGGATCGATTGCCCGTCGTAGCGCACGTCCTTCAGCCACCATCCCTCCGGCATGAACCCCACCGACAGCGTCTGCCTCCCACGAAGCCCGGTGACTTCGAATGAGAGGTCCTGGCGAACCAGCCCTGTCGACGGCGGTCCCATCATCATCAGCATCGCACCGGGCACGACCGACATCGGGCTCACACGCAGCTCACGCCCACCAAGGTCGGCCACATCGCCGCCTTCGATGACCAGTCGTCCACGCCCTGTCGCGCCCGCCGTCGTGCGGACGGAAAGCGCAACGTTCGAGTCGTCGACGGTCACCGACAGAAGCGCCCCTTCGGCGCGGCCGGCATCCCCATCCACGCGCATCATCGACTGCGCGGTCAGCATGTAGTCGCCCGGCGGGACAGATGACATCTCGAACCGGCCATCGATGTCGGTCCGTGCGTTGGGCCCATCGGTGGAGATGTAGATATTGGCGGCGGGCTGGAGCCGCACCAGCGCTCCCGCGAACGGTTCGCCCGTCGACGTGACGACGCGGCCGGTCACCGATGCCACAGTCGCCGCCACCATCCGTACGTCGACGCTCGTTTCCGAACCTGCCGTAACGGTGATCCTGTCCGCTTCCGAGGGGTTGACGGTCCCGGGAGCGTAGGTGGGCACCGTGTCAACGACGACGTCCTGCATCGGCGAGGACCCGAACATGCCGCGCTCACCCTTGTCGGCCACGAGGATGTACTCGCCTGGCCAGAGACCGAACAACCGGTACTGTCCGAGATCATCGGTGCTGACGTTCTGCCCCGCGGGCACGTACCTCACGGCACCGCCCACGCGTTGCTGCCTCAGGAGTCGCACGGAGACGCGCTCGGCCGGAGCGCCCTCATCATCGAACACACGGCCCGTGATCACGCCAGCGCGCGTGAGCGAGAAATCGAGCGAGCCGATGTCGGCGCCGTCGGCGACCGATACTCGACGCGTCGGCGTCCTGGCGCGCGTCTGGCCGTACCCCTGCGGCGCGAAGCCGGCACGCTGGGCCGAGACGTAGTACTCGCCGGCCACCACCTGACGGATCACGAACCGCCCGTCATCGTCGGTCCGCGCCGAGTACTGTCGTGGCGCGACGAAGACGCCCCCACTCTGCAACTGTGGCGGACGGGTCGCCTGCGCGACCACCGTCGCGCGACGCAGCGGTTCGCCGGTCTCGGCCGCAACCACGCGTCCGCTGAGACGAGCCGTACCAACCAGGGGAGCTTCCACCTGCCGCGGATTCGTGTCGCGCGGCGGCATCGGCGCGCCTTGTCGCGGCATCTGCACGCGCAGCGGTCCTGGAGTCTGCGCGCCTGCGCCGGGGCAGACACATGCAACAGCAAGCACGACAAGAGCCATTCTGACGAGCACCATCATCAGACTCTCCTCAGATGGAGGCCGGAGTTCAGGCCTCGATGCACACGCGAGATGCAGAGAGTGTGACCCGGGTGTCGCGGGCCGGGCAAGCCCGACTCCTCCGGGTGGTCGTGTAGGGGCGTATGGCCATACGCCCCTGCGTCCTGCGTCGGGGCGGAATGCGCGAATCGGGGGGCCTACAGCGTGTCAACGCGTGAGTCAACCCACGACTTCGATCACATACGAAATCGCTTCGGATCCCAGCTGTGCTTTGACTTCCCAGCATCCACGCACCGGGAACTCCACCATGACGACGACCACTGAACCCAGATCCTCCGCAAACGCCTGGGTTGGTTCAGATGTCCACATGGGCGCACCGGGTGCTGACAGATTCACGCCCTGGATCACGAAGTGCGGTGACGCACCTCGTTGCCAGTCGAGACCAGGCACTCTCCAGATCAACTTCTCGCGGAACCCGTGCGTGCCCGTCGGGAGCCCCTCCAGTCGACCGCTCGATGGCACACGCGTGGAGAAACCGCTCGTCCCGACCCAACCCCACATGCCGACGGCCTCGTCCGCACGAGGCTGAGGAATCGTCACGGGACATGTCAGCCCGAGCGTTGCTGCGAGTGCAGTTGTCAGGATCATCGTTTCACCAGTGGCAAGGACGTGCGGGGACGGGAGGGCGTTAACCGTCCGGCGGATGACGGTCGGGCCCGGAGGGCCGACCCTAACTGCCGCCACAGTTGTAGGGCCGACCATGCTGCCATGGAAGGTAGGGCCGGGCGCCTGTCACGCCGCAGCCCGGAGAGCGAAGGCGGAAGCCCGGTCCGTCGTCATCCGCTATAGTCGAGTCGTCGATGCGCGCCCCGATCGTGCTCCTGGCGTGGTGCCTGTCGGCGCTCGTCGCCTCCGCGCAGTCTCCTCTCTCACTGGCCGAGCGCCTCGAGCAGCTTCGCGTCCAGACGACGGCGTCGGCAGACGAGGCCATCGCGTTGGCGCGCACGCTGCGTGACGATGCCGTCGCGGCGGGCGAGTACGACACGGCCGCCATGGCCCTGCGTTTCGCGGCGGCGACAGCGATCGACGCCGAGCAGTTCGCCGACGCGCGGACGCTGCTCACGGCGATGCAGGACCTCGCGCAACAGCGCGGTCTCCGCCAGCGCGAGCTCGAAGGCACGCTCCTCGTCAGCCGCATCCGGGCACTCGACGGCGAGTCAGTCGGCGCGGCCGCCGACGCGACAGCCGCCATGGACGAACTGGCGCGCCTGCCAGGCGTCAATCGCGAGGCCCTGCTCTGGGCGTATTCGCAGGCCCTCACGGCCCTCCGTGGAGCGGACGAACGCGTCACGATGCTCGATCGCGCAACGCAGCTGCTGCAGCCCGGCGACAGGTTCGCCGTCGCGTGCAGCCTGTGGCACTCCCAGGGCGACGAGCAGTTCAACACCGCCCACTACGTGGAGGCACACGAATCGCTCCAGGCCGCACTCGCCTGCTACGAAGGTGCCGGTCAGCAAGACAGCACGGGGCGCGTGCTCGTGAGCCTCGGTCGCGTGCAGCGCGCACACGGGCAACTGCTCACCGCGCTCGAGTACTACGAACGCGCCGCGCGCCAGCAGGACGCCGACGGCGACATCCCCTCGATGCTCCAGAGCCTCAACGCGCAAGCCGTCACCTACGACAGGCTCGGGCGATTCGCGAGGGCCGAACGGCTCTACAGGTCGGCGCTGGCGACGGCACGCGAGCGATCGCTCGAGCGCTACGAGGTCTTCCTTCAAGGCAACCTCGGCGGATCGCTGCTGGCGGCGGGTCGCGTCGACGCGGGATTGCGCGAACTGCAGGCCGTGTTGCCTCGCGAGAAGAACCCGTTCCTGCGCGCCACGAGGCTTCGCCAGATTGCCTCCGCACTCGGCGAACTCGGACGATACGAGGAAGCGCTTGCCCGCCTCGATGAATCACTCACCGCCGTCCCCTCGCAGACCTTCGACGACAGGGTCTCGTATCTCGTCACCCGCGCCACCTTGAAGGCGCCCCTGGGCGAACTGGACGTCGCACAGCGCGACGTGGACGAGGCCGTCAGGCTGATCGAGGACGCGCGTGCACGCGTGCTCGCGGGCGACGCCGCGCGCCGCGGCTTCGGCGACCTCCACCAGGGCGTGTTCGCCGTATCGATCGACGTCGCGATGCGGCGCGGCGACGTCCGCACGGCGCTCGAGCTGGCCGAACAGGCCCGTGCGCGGGCGCTGCTGGATCTGATGCAGCACGGTCGCTCGGACGTGGGCGCACAGGCCCCGCCGCGCGTGGCCGAGATGCAGGCACTGGCGCGTGATCTCGACTCCACGCTCCTCGTCTTCTGGGTGGATCGCGCGTCGACGTTCGCGTGGGTCGTCACGCGCGACTCCGTCCACGGACAACGCCTGGATGCCGGCGAACGAGGGTTGCGCCAGCTCGTCCAAGTCGCGGCGGGGTCAGGCAACGTGCAGGGCGCGATCAACGCCGCGCTGCTGGGTGGGCCTGACCTGCAGGCCTGGCGCAGCCTCTATCGCGCCGTGATCGCACCAATCGAAGCGCATCTGCCCACACGGGCAGACGCCCGCCTGACGATCGTGCCGCACGGCCCGCTGCTGCACCTGCCCTTCGCCGGCCTGCTCGACGCGCGACGCCGTCACCTCGTCGAGCGCTACGCGCTCCACTACACGCCGTCGCTCGCTGTGCTGCGGGAAGCGCTGCAGCGTCCCGGCCCGGCGTCTCCAGGACGCGCGCTCGTGTTCGGCGATCCCGCGCCGCTGCCACGCCGCGCCGGCGTGCAGCTGCCACCGCCGCTGCCCCACGCACGCGAGGAGGCCAGGCGCGTGGCACGGCGATTCAAGGACGGTGCGTCCCTGTCGGTGGGAGCAACCGCCACGGAGGCCGCGCTGCGCGAGAACGTCTCCTCGTACGGATGGCTGCACGTGGCCACGCACGCGCGCGTGGCCGAGGAGACCACCGCGTCGTCCTACCTGCTGCTCGCGCGCGGCACAGGCGACGAGGCCGACGATGGCTTGCTGACGGCGGAGGAAGTACGAACGCTGTCACTCGATGGCGCGACGGTGGTCCTGAGCGCGTGCGGCACGGCGCTGGGCCGCGTGACTGGCGAGGGCACGCTCGGCTTCACGCGCAGCTTCCTCGCCGCGGGCGCACGCTCGATCGTCGCCACGACATGGGAGATGCCCGACGTGGCCGGCTTGCGCGTGATGGACGCGTTCTACGCCGCGCGCGACACGACCACGCACGTCAGCGACGCGCTCCGCACCGCCCAACTCCGCACGCTCCGGGCCCTGAGAGCCGGCACCCTCACCATGCGCGTCGGCACCCAGGCGATCAAGCTGCCGGCATCGCCACTCCTCTGGGCCGGCTACATAGCTGTAGGAGTGCCCTGAGAAGAGTGAAGACGGGAGGCACAAGGCCAAGGTCGGCGCAACGACCTTTCCGGCCTCGTCCTTTTCGGTTTCCTCTTGATGCTTTCTGCTTTTTCGCTGTCCTTGGACTTTGGCCTTTGGACTTTTCACTTTTCTCAGTGTGC
>CAYRAE010000092.1:0-10694 GCA_964422175.1 uncultured Luteitalea sp.
GCTAGCATGCGCCCGAGTGATGACGCGTCGCCTGTTGCTCTCAGTCGGACTGGCGTTGGCCACCGCTTGTGCGTCGGCACCGCCGGCCGCGCCACCCCCGGTCGTCGCCCCCGCCTACGAATCGAAGATCGCCAGCATCCTGCGTCTCGAGGACCACCGCGTGCTGGAGGATGCGCTCTCGCGTCCCGTGGCGCCGCCGCCCGGCGTCGACGCGCGAGGCCGGCCGCGGCCTGCCGCACCAGCGCCTCAGGCCATGGATCTCGTCACGCTCCTCGGCGATCCCGACGCACGCGTTCGCCGGCGTGCCGCGCTCGGCATCGGACGTGCGGGCCTGCCGGCCGGCGTGGAACCGCTGGTGGGGCGCCTGCAGGATCCCGACGCCGACGTGCGCGCGATGGTGGCGTTCGCGCTCGGGCTCGTCGGCGACGCCGCGGCCATCGATCCGCTGGTGACGACGCTCGGCGATCCGAGTCCGCTCGTGAAGGGACGCGCGGCGCACGCGCTCGGACTCATCGGTCCAGACAAGGCCGCGGCTGCCGCCGCACCCATCGCGCAGATGGTACAGCGTCTGGTGGCGGCCGGCGCGATCGGCACGCCACCGCCCGACGAAGGCGGCACGCCGTCGCCCGAAGCCGAGGCGGTGCGCCGCGGGCTCATCGCCCTGACGGCGTTGCGCAGCTACGACGGTCTGGCGACGGCGGTGCTCGACGCGCAAGGGCGTCCGCGCAGTTCGTGGTGGCCCATCGCCGCGTCGCTCTCGCGCATCGCCGACGACCGCGCGGTGCCTGCGTTGATCGAACTCGTGTCGTCGCCGTCACCGTTCACGGCGGGGTATGCGGTGCGCGGACTCGGCGAGCGCCGCGCGGCGGCGGCGTTGCCCACGTTGTTGCCCCTGCTCGAAGTGAGGCGTCAGGTCCATCCGCAGGTGCGCGTGTCAGCGGTGCGCGCCGCGGGACAACTGGCCGATGCGCGCGCGTCGGCCCCGCTCCTGGCGTTGCTGCGTCAGCCTGACGTCGAGCTCGGCCTCGAACTCGAGATCCTCGGTGCGCTGGCGCAGATCGGCACGCGCGACGCCGAACCGGATCTGATCGACAGGATCACCGATCGATCGCCGTTCGTGCGCGCCGCCGCGTTGAAGACGCTGGCGCGCGTGGACTCGCTGTCGTTCACGACGGTGCTGTCGGGCCTCGATCCCGATGCCGACTGGCGCGTGCGCGCGGCGATGGCCGACGCGCTCACGACGCTTGCGCCGGAGAACGCGGCGCCGATGCTCGCTCGTCTCGCCGCCGACGCCGACGCGCGCGTGGTGCCGTCCGTGCTGCGCGCGTGGAGCACGCTGAAGCTGCCCGGCCTCGAGAAGCATCTCGCCGCGGCGCTCTCTCGCGACGATGTGATGGTGCGCGCGGCGGCGGCCTCCGTCGTGGGCGCGCAGAAAGTGACGGCGCTGCGGGATGCGCTGATCGCGGCGTGGCAGCGCGCGAAGACCGACGCGGCCGACGACGCGCGATGGGCGGCGCTCGACGCGCTCGCGACGCTCGATCCGTCGGCGGCGCGCGGGCCCATGGAAGAGACGCTCGCCGATCGCGACTGGGCCATGCGTCTGCGCGCGGCGCGCTGGCTCGTCGCGCAGGATTCGTCGAGTGATGCGCTCACGCGCATCAGGCCGGTGCCCGTGTCGCACGCGGCAGACAGATACGCCGCCGCGCATCTCGTCTCACCGGCGTATTCGCCGCAGATCTACGTCGAGACCGCGAAGGGCACGGTGCAGATCGAACTGGCGGTGCTCGACGCGCCGCTCACCGTGGAGAACTTCGTCGCGCTCGCGCGCCGCGGCTACTTCGACGGGTTGCGCCTGCATCGCGTGGTGCCGGCGTTCGTCGTGCAGGACGGCGATCCGCGCGGCGATGGATCGGGCGGGCCCGGCTACAGCATTCGCGACGAGCTGAGCGATCGTCCGTATCGGCGCGGCACCGTCGGCATGGCGCTCGCGGGCCCCGACACCGGTGGCAGTCAGTGGTTCATCACGCACGCGCCGCAACCGCATCTCGAAGCGCGCTACACGGTGTTCGGTGAAGTGGTGAGCGGGATGGACGTGGTGGACACGCTCGAAGTGGGCGATACGATCACGCGGATTCGCGTGTGGGATGGCGTGACACCCCGATGACATGAAAGGGGCGCGGACAGCCGCGCCCCTTGCGAACCCGTCAATCCGCCGCGCTCGTCGCGGCGGCCAGCGTGGCCGATTTCCTGGCCAAGGCGTAGACCCCCTTTCCAGGCGGTGTACATCTGGCCGGCCGCTCGCAGGCGTTCGCGTGCGCTCGCAACGCTGCCTCCCGCAATCACGGCCCGTGAGAGCGGGCAACGGCAGCCGTTCGTTACGGCCGGAAATGGCCGGCGGCCGCCGATGGAGTCTGGCAGCCGCCGCATTTGTCCAACTGACGGGCCCCATCAGAGATGACGCCCGTTGCGGCCTGGCGACGAAGCGCCCGGACCGCGAACTACTACCGCTTCTTCGCGGCCTTCTTCGTGGCCTTCGGAGCGGCCTTCTTCGCCGCGGCCTTCTTGGCTGCCTTCTTCGCCATTCTTCCTCCTAGGTTGGCGGTGCTCGCTCCGTTGCGTTGAGTCGTCATTGACCCATCACTACAGGTGGATTGAGCTACCCGGCCTCACACAAGATGTAGATTATGGATGAGAAAATTTGCTTGTCAAGCACAATTCCAGCGTGCTTGTCAAAAAATTTTGGCCAGGCGGAGAGCGCCTCGGAAGAGGCGGCTAGCGCAAACAGTCGACCTTGTCAAACTTGACAAAGCCAAGCAATCGCTTGCCGAAATCGGCACGTGCCAGGCAGCGTTTCAGTGGGCGTTTCCGTAGCGCGTTCCCGCGATCGCCACGCGTGATCCGTAAGAAAATGCGAACGTTAAGGCGGGAGCCGGCAACCGGCAATCGGCAAGCCGGCAACCGGGCAGGCAATCGGGACGCGGGCCCCGGAGATCGAACTCGAGACCGTCAGCGGCGCGGGTGGCGCCGCCTTCGCCTGCGGCTTCGGCGCGACAGGCCGTCGGGCGACGGGACCCGCGCCGCATTCGTTCGGTGAGGTTCAGAACGCTGAGACGCGGAGCCGCTGCTTCTCGGCGTGCCGCTCGAGCGCGAGTTGCAGGAGGCGATCGACGAGATCCGGATACGCGAGCCCGCTCGCCGCCCACAGCTTGCTGTACATGCTGATCGTCGTGAAGCCGGGCATGGTGTTGATCTCGTTGACGAACACGTCGCCGCTCGCGCGATCGACGAGGAAGTCGACGCGGCTCAGGCCCGCGCCGTCGATCGCGCGGAACGCGTCGATGGCCAGCTTCTGCAGCAGCGACCCGAGATCGGCAGGCACGTCTGCGGGAATCGCGAGGCGGCTCCCGCTGTCCAGGTACTTCGCCTCGTAGTCGTAGAACTCGCGCGACGGGACGATCTCGCCCGGCACCGACGCGAGCGGCTCGTCGTTGCCGAGCACCGCGACCTCGATCTCGCGTGCGTGCGGCACCGCCGCTTCCACCACCACCTTGCGGTCGTAGTCGGCGGCGAGCTTGAGTGCGTCGACGAGCTCCTCGATGGTGCGGGCCTTCGAGATGCCCACGCTCGATCCGAGGTTGGCCGGCTTGACGAACACCGGCAGGTCGAGTGCGTCCGCGAGTTCCTCGGCGACGACGGTCGTCTCCGCGAGCACGCGCCGCCGTGACACGACGATGTAGGCACACTGTGGAAGGCCCGCCGCACCGAACACGCGCTTCATGAGCGCCTTGTCCATGCCGACGGCCGACGCGAGCACGCCGCACCCGACGTACGGCACGTTGGCCAGTTCGAGCAGACCCTGCACCGTACCGTCTTCGCCGTGCGGTCCGTGCAGCACGGGGAAGATCGCGTCGAGCCCGACTCCCGTGACCACGGCGCGCGCCTCGTCATCATCACGGCCGCGCGACCGATCGATGGCGAGAATCGTCTCCTCGCTCGGTCGCGGCACGAGATGGACCTCCCGGCCGGCGCGCAGCGCCTTCAGCTCGGCGCGCGTCTGCTCGATCACTTCCGAGGCCGACGCGGCAGACGGCGGCTTGTCGGCCAGCGACCATCGGCCGTCCCTGTCGATACGGATCGGCACCGCTTCGTAGCGCGTGCGATCCAGGTTGGCCATGACGGCGGCTGCCGAGGCGATCGAGACTTCGTGCTCGCCGGAGCGACCACCGTAGACAACGCCTACGCGGAGTTTCTTCAAGGGCTTCGGGTGTCCGAATGTTCGGCCGGAATGGCCGGATGGATGCCGTAGTATAGCCGAATGCCCGGCGCCTTCGCGTTCACGCTGACAGGCCGGGACGGACAGGCGCGCACGGGCCGCCTGCAGACGCCTCACGGCGACGTGGAGACGCCGGCCTTCATGCCGGTGGGGACGCGCGGTGCCGTCCGCGGGGTCACCCAGCGGGCTCTCGAAGAGGCTGGCGCGTCGATCGTCCTCGCCAACACCTATCACCTCTATCTCCGTCCCGGCGACGACCTGATCGCCGAACGCGGCGGCCTGCACCGCTTCATCGGCTGGCCGGGACCGATCCTCACCGACAGCGGCGGCTACCAGATCTTCAGCCTCGGGCCGCTCGTGAAGATTACCGAGGCCGGTGCGCGGTTCCAGTCGCACCACGACGGCTCGCGGCATGAGCTCACGCCCGAGCGCGTCGTCGACATCCAGGCACAGCTCGGGCCGGACATCGCGATGGTGCTCGACGAGTGTCTCGCGGCACCCGCGAGCGAGGCGGCGACGGCGGCGTCGCTGGACCTCACCCTCCGCTGGGCGCGGCGTGCGCGCGATCGCTTCGAGCAGCTGCGGGCTGGGCCCGTCGACGGCGTGACCGTGTCAAACCCCGGCCAGGCGCAGTTCGGCATCGTGCAGGGCGGGATCTACCCGCACCTGCGCGAGAAGAGCGCCGCCGCGCTCCAGGCCATCGGCTTCGAGTCGTACGCGATCGGCGGCCTCAGCGTGGGCGAGTCGGTCGAGACGATGTACGACGTGGTGGCGCAGACGGCGCCGCTCCTGCCCGAGGACAAGCCGCGGTACCTGATGGGCACCGGCATGCCCGACGATCTGGTGGAGTGCGTGGCGCGCGGCGTCGACATGTTCGATTGCGTGCTGCCGACGCGCAACGCGCGCAACGGCCAGGTGTTCACGCCCGACGGGCCGATCAACCTGCGCAACGCCCGCTTCGCGCGCGACGATCGGCCCATCGACGAGGCGTGTCCGTGCGACACCTGCCGCCGCCATTCGCGCGCCTATCTGCGGCACCTGTTCCAGAACAGGGAGATGAACGCGGGCACGCTCGCAAGTGTCCACAACCTCGTCTTTTACCTTGACACCCTCAGGCGGATCCGACAGGCTATCGGTTTCGGGTCGTTCGAGCAGTTCCGACAGGATTTCCACCGCCGTTTCTCCCGAACACCCCTGAGTTCCTGATGCTTTCGTCGAGTATGTCCCTCCCGTCGTTGCTCGCCATGGCGGCTCCCGCCGATCCCAACGCGAGCCCCTGGCTCTCGCTGCTGCCCTTCGTCGTCATTCTCGGCATCTTCTACGTGATGGTGCTGCTGCCGATGAAAAGACGGCAGCAGAAGGTGGCCGACTTCCAGGGCGGCCTGAAGCTGGGTGACAAGGTCATCACCACGGGCGGCATCCACGGCACGATCACGCGCCTCGGGGAGCAGCACGTGCAGCTGCAGATCGCCCCCAACGTGCGCATCGACGTGGCCCGTGCGGCCGTCGGCGGCTATCAGGGGCAGGACCCCGTCGTCGTGGCCGAACAGGGCCGCGCGTAATCCCTCATGACTAGCAACCTTCGCTGGAAGCTGATTGCCATCGTCGCGGTGATCGCGCTGGCCATCGCGGCCTTCTATCCGCCCACCGAAAAGGTCAGGCTCGGCCTCGACCTGAAGGGCGGCGTCCACCTCGTGCTCCGCGTCCAGACCGACGATGCGCTCAAGCTGGAGACGGAGACGAGCGCCGAGCGACTGCGCGACGAGCTGTCACGCCAGGGCGTCTCGGTCTCGAACGTCGTGGCCGACGACATCCGGACGTTCCGCGTGGAAGGCGTGCCGGGCGACCGCGACGCCGACTTCCGCCGCGTGGCGGAGGAGTGGGTCGGACAGCTGTTCGACAGGTCCTCGTCGGCGGGCGGCGCGTACGCCTTCACGCTGAAGCCGGCGCAGGTCACGCGGCTGCGGCAGGATGCCGTGGCGCAGGCGCTGCAGACGATCGAGCGCCGCGTGAACGAGCTCGGCGTCGCCGAGCCCATCGTCGCGCCGCACGGCGACGGCGACCAGATCCTCGTGCAGATGCCGGGCGTGACCGATGTCTCGCGCGCGAAGGAGATCATCAGGTCGACGGCGCTGCTCGAACTCAAGATCGTCGAGGACGGTCCCGCCCCCACGCGCGAGGCGCTCCTGGCGGGCCGCGGCGGGCAGGTGCCCGGTGACCTCGAGGTCGTGCCCGGATCGGCGGAAGTGGGCGGGGTGGGCCCCGTGTATTACCTCGTCAAGCGCGTCGCGGGCATCACGGGCCGCGACCTGCGCAACGCCAAGCCGTCGCTCGACGAGAACAACCAGCCGGCCGTCGCGTTCTCGCTCAACCAGCAGGGGGCCGACAAGTTCGGCCAGCTCACCGCGCAGAACATCGGCCGCCAGCTCGCCATCATCCTCGACGGCCGCGTGCAGAGCGCGCCGACGATCGAAGGGCGCATCTACGACGAGGGCCGCATCTCGGGGTCGTTCACCTCGCAGGAGGTGCAGGACCTGTCGCTCACGCTGCGGTCGGGCGCGCTGCCGGCGAGCCTCACCTACCTCGAAGAGCGCACCGTCGGCCCGTCGCTCGGTGCCGACTCGATCCGCGCGGGCGTGATGGCGTCGCTCATCGGCCTCGGGTTCGTCACGCTGTTCATGCTCGTGTTCTACAGGCTCTCGGGCATCAACGCGCTGCTCTCCATCATGCTGAACCTCCTCATCCTGCTCGGCTTCATGGCCTACATCGGCGCCGTGATGACCCTGCCGGGGATCGCGGGCTTCATCCTGACGATCGGCATGGGCGTGGACTCCAACGTCCTCATCTTCGAGCGCATCAAGGAGGAGCTCGGCGCCGGCAAGTCGGCGCGCGCGGCGGTGGCGGCCGGATTCGACCGCGTGTTCCTCACCATTCTCGACACGCACGTGGCCTCGCTCATCTCCGCGGCGTTCCTGTTCCAGTTCGGCACGGGCCCGATTCGCGGTTTCGCGACCACGCTGTTCTTCGGCCTGCTCGCCAACGTGTTCACGGCCGTGTTCGCGTCGCGGACGTTGTTCGAACTCATCCTGTCGCGCCGTCCGCAGGCCGCGAAGCTGAGCATCTGAGGCCGTCATGCAACTGTTCACGAACGC
Organism: uncultured Luteitalea sp.; assembly: GCA_964422175.1. GTDB lineage: Bacteria > Acidobacteriota > Vicinamibacteria > Vicinamibacterales > Vicinamibacteraceae > Luteitalea. The sequence goes on from CAYRAE010000092.1 coordinate 7,426, forward strand.
CCACTACAACTTCACCAGGTGGCGCTGGCACGCGCTGGTCTTCTCGGCGATTCTCGTCGTGGCCGGCGTCGTGGAGACGGCGCGCAATGGCCTGCCGCTCGGCATCGACTTCTCGGGCGGCACGATCATCATCGCCAAGTTCCAGCAGGCCACATCCGAAGACACGGTGCGGACCGCGCTCGACAGCATCCCTGGCGAGAAGGTCGTCCAGCAGTACGGCAATCCCGATGCGCATGAGATCCTGATCCGCCTGCCGCAGGTGCACCAGGCGGAAGAGGGAACGAGCCTCGAGGCCGGTGCACGTCAGCTCACCGATGCCCTGCGCGCCGCCGACGTCGGGTCGTTCGAGGTGATCAACACCGAGATCGTCGGTCCCGTGGTCGGCAAGGATCTGCAGCGCAAGGGCATCTACGCGACGCTCGCGAGCATCATCGGCATCGCGCTCTACATCGCGTTCCGCTTCAGGCCCTCGTTCGCGATCGGCGCCATCGCGGCCACGCTGCACGACGTGATCGTCACGCTCGCGGTGCTGGCGTTCTGCGGCTACGAGCTCTCGCTCAACATCATCGCGGCCATCCTGACGATCACGGGTTATTCCGTGAACGACACCATCGTCATCTTCGATCGCGTGCGCGAGAACTTCAGGACGATGCGCGGCGCGTCGCTGGAGCACCAGGTCAACACGGCGGTCAACCAGACCCTCAGCCGCACGTTGATCACGGCGGGCACGACGTCCCTGGCCGTGTTCGCGTTGTTCCTGTTCGGCGGTGAGGTGCTCGAAGGTTTCGCCTTCACCATGCTCATCGGCATCGTGAGCGGCACCTATTCCACCATCTTCATCGCGTCGGCGATCGCCATCGCGCTCAGCAAGAACGAACTGAAGCCGTCGGGCCCCGCGCAGACGCCCGCACCCGCGCGTTCGGCGGCCGAGCGCGCGCGACGCCGCGAGCGGCGGAACGCGTAAGGGCCGCACGTGCCGGTGCTCGCCGCCGCGGCACTGCTGGGCGTGGTGCAGGGACTCACGGAGTTCCTGCCCGTGTCGAGCTCCGCGCATCTCATCCTGGCGCGGGCGTTCTTCGGCTGGGACGACAGCGGCTTCGGCCTCGCGTTCGACGTCGCGACGCACGTCGGCACGCTGCTGGCCATCCTCGTCTACTTCCGCGACGACATCCGCGGCATGATCGCGGCGATCCCGCGTGTCTTCACGGGGACCGACGCGGAGGCGAGCCGTGCGCGCCTCATCGCCATCGGGACCATTCCCGTGGTGATCGTCGGCGCGCTGTGGGCGAGCGCCATCGAGGCGCACCTGCGGACGCCGCAGGTGGCGGCCGTCGCGCTGGCGGCGGGGGCGATCCTCTTCTTCGTGGTGGAGCGCGCCGGAACGCAGTGGCGCCATGACGACCGCGGCATGAGCGTCGCGCAGGCGCTCGTGTTCGGCATCGCGCAGACGGCCGCGCTCATCCCCGGCGTGTCGCGATCGGGATCCACGATCGTGGCGGGCATGGCGATGGGATTCACGCGTGCCGCGGCGGCGCGGTTCGGATTCCTGCTCGGCATCCCCGCGATCCTGGCGGCGGCCGCGAAGGAAGCGCTCGAGCTGCGTCACGTGGGCATCGCGCCCGGCGAGATGACGCTGTTCCTCGTGGGCGGTGTCACCGCGTTCGTCGTGGGCTACCTCGCCATCAGGTTCTTCATGCGGTATCTCGGGTCGCACTCGCTGGCCGTGTTCGCGTGGTATCGCCTCGCGCTCGCGGCCGCCGTCGTGATCTGGCTCGTGCGGGGCTGACGTGTGGAACTACCTGCAGCGCCGCTTCGTGGCGGGCTTCTTCGTCACGGTCCCGCTCGCCCTCAGCATCGCGGCGTTGATCTGGATCTTCGGGATCGCCGACCACCTCACGTCGCCGATCGTCGAACAGGTCTTCGGCCGTCGCGTACCGGGCCTCGGCATCGCGGTGACGGCGGCGGGCATCCTGGTCGTCGGCTTCTTCGCGGCCAACGTGATCGGCCGCCGCCTGCTGCAGCGCGCGGAGCACTATCTGATGCTCGTGCCGTTGTTCCGGTCGATCTACGCACCGGTGAAACAGCTGGTGTGGGCGTTCAATCCGCAGAACGACTCGGGCTTCAAGCGCGTGGTGCTCGTCGAGGAACCGCAGCGCGGCATGGTGCTGGGGTTCCTCACGCGTGAACTCACCGTGCCCGACGCCGACGGCCGTCCCGAGCCCTGGGTCGCCGTCTATGTGCCCACCAACCACCTCTACCTTGGCGACGTATTGCTCTATCGGCGCGAGCGCGTGCGCTACCCTGACATCACTGTCGAGGAAGGGGTACGCGTGTTCCTCACCGGTGGCATGGCACTGCCCGCCGACGTGCAGGCGCACGTCGATCCTGCCTGGCAGCACGGGGCGGATACCGGGTCCGGACCCTCGACGCACGCCTGAGATTGCGCGGCGATCATGTTCGCTTTTGACAGGCGCGGGCCGCGCGACTACTATCGGCGGCCTGTGATCTCTGCACGGCTCGGGCGCGTGATGACGACGGCAGATGCCGCGTCGTGCGCCGAGCGGTCGAGGTGCCGGCGAGCGTCGGAAAAAAAGTTCACGCCTGCGTGGTCCGATTCCCGAGAACCGGTGTCAAAGAAGGCATCGGAGTTCGTTGACACTGTTTTTTTGCTGTCGCTATAATCGCCGCCTCACGACGGGAAGTCATCACGTCTGTGGTCGGTAGGAGGACAGGCCAGTGCCGAAAGACATGTTCGGGGACGTGGTCGAACCGTCCATCAAGGTCGGGTCGCAGAAGTGGTACACGGTTCCCGTCTCTATTCTTGTGCACGTGCTCATCGTCGGCAGCGTGGTGCTGATCCCGCTCATGGCGCTCGACGCGTTGCCGGAGGTGAGCGGGAGCATGACGGCGTTCGTCGGTGCGCCCCCGCCGCCCCCGCCACCCCCGCCGCCACCCCCGCCGCCACCTGCGGCGGCAGCGCCGGCCCCGACGCCGACGGTGGTGAGCAATCCGAACGCGGCCCCCATCGAGCCGCCGAAGGAGATCAAGCCCGAAGCTCCCGCCCCGCCGCCGTCCAATGTGGGCGTGGGCGTGCCGGGTGGCGTCGAAGGCGGGATTCCTGGTGGTGCGCTCGGAGGCGTCGTCGGCGGTCTGCCGTCAGCGCCGCCCCCGCCGCCCCCCCCGCCGCCGGCCGCACCGGTGCGTGTTGGTGGTGCCATCGCGCCGCCCAAGCAGCTGCGACGCGTCAACCCCGTCTACCCGCAGATCGC
>CAYRAE010000093.1:0-10690 GCA_964422175.1 uncultured Luteitalea sp.
GGTTCCATCTCCTCGATGACCGCAACGAGATGGCGATACGCGTCATGCTCTCCGAGCAGCAGTGCCATAACCTGACGCTCGAACGGCTTGAAGACAGGCAGCCGCTCGGCAGAGGGTAGTGCGCGGGAGAGTTCGGGTCCCGGTACCGCGTAGTACGACACCTCGTTCCGCTTCAACGGCTCACGCCACAGCACGATCGCCCATGCAATGCCCGCGACCATCGCGAGTGTCGCCAGGATCCAGCCTGGCTGAGCGCGCCCGAGGCCCTGCGCGAGAACGCCCACCAGACACACCACACCCCAGCCAAGAAAGAAGATACGGGTTTCCAGTGGCGACAGCAGATCGCTCCTGTCTCCCGGCGCGCGCCCGGCAACGATGCGCCACGACCTGGCGACTGCCCATACGGAGATGCACAGCATCACGCCGAACAGGGCCCCGTGCGGCCAGCGCGCCCAATCGTTCCGCAGGAGCACGACGAGTGCAGCCGTGAGGCCCAGGCAGGCGGCAAGAAGCCCCAGACCACACCCGATCTGCATCGGACGCTGGAGGTCTGAAGGCGTACCTTCGCGTAAGACCCAACCGGGCTCCTCCCTTCTGGGCGTCATCTGTCGATTTTCACGCTACGCGTGGCACGAACGAGTGTGCCATGGCGCTAATGGACATTCCGTTCCAGCGTCTCAACGCGATCGTCAAGGGACGTCGTGGCGTCAGCGCCGACGGCACTGCTGTTCGAGGCCCTGACGCAGTAGGACGCCGAGATCTGGCTGACGCTTCAGGCCAAGTGGGACCTCTGGCATGCCTCGAAGGCCAGAGGCCGCCGGCCCCGGGTGCGCGCCCTTCCGCAGACTGCGTGGCGAGGGGCCAGGCTACGGCGGGACAGGTGCCCGGTCCGCTCGGGGAGCACGGAGGTATCGGAACCTGCCGGGGCAGCGACATTGCGAATGCTAGGATGGCCCGGTGGATCGCGACTCGGTGCGGCAGTTCGTTCGCAGGGACTGGTCGGCTGTCGCCTCGTCGAAAACCCACGCCTGGCACGCGCTCAAGGAAGGCCGCTCCGTTGCGGAGGTGATGACCGTCGCGGACCGCTTGCGTTCGCACGCCCAGCTCCTGCGTCCGGGCTGGCCCACGCCGCAGGAGCGCCTCGAGGATCTCCTCGTCCATCAGCGCGTCGGGGAGGCGCTGCGTGCCGTCGCCCGCCAGCCCCGCTGAACTCCTGTCGGACCTCGCCGTCGCGTTGAACGCTGTCGACGCACAGTGGTACGTCTTCGGCGCCCAGGCGACCCTCGTGTGGGGACGTCCGCGCCTGACGACGGATGTGGATGTCACCGTCAGATGCCGCATCCCTACCGACGATCTGGTGCGTGCGCTCGACACACACGGTTTCTCGCTTCGCATCGACGTGGCTGACACGTTCGTCAGGACCACGCGCGTCCTGCCTGTCGAACACCGGACGTCTGGCCTTGCCCTCGATGTCGTCCTGGCCGGTCCCGGTCTCGAGGATACGTTCCTCGAACGAGCCGTGCCGATCGATGTGGCTGGCACCGTCGTTCCTTTCATCAGCGCTGAAGACCTGATCGTCACCAAGCTGCTTGCCGGCCGCCAGAAGGACATGGAAGACGTGCGCGGCGTGTTGTCCGAACGCGGGTCCAGCCTCGACCTCAGCCGGATTCGGACAACGCTGGACCTGCTCGAAGACGCCCTGGGTCAGAGCGATCTGCGGCCGGCGTTCGATACCGAACTCGCGCGCTGGCAACAGTCCCTTCGGTAGTCTCGACGTATCGAGTCGTCAAACGAGTCGGATCGGCAGCCGTCGCCACCCGCCGACGGGGTACGTCTCACGCTCCGCGGCGACATCGTCTGCCAGCACGATGGCTGTCGTGTGTCGGAGCAGCGCGTCCGTCGCCGCCACGAGTTCGAGCGTGGCGAGCGGACGGCCGGGACACACGTGCGCACCCGCGCCGTACACAAGATTGTGCGCGGCGTTCTCGACAGGACGATACGCGTCGGGATCGCCGAAGATCGCTTCGTCACGATTGGCCGACGTCCAGTTCAGGTACACGCGGGTCCCCGCTTCGAGCCGGAATCCCGCCACATCCGTGTCACGCGTGACGAGGCGACGGTTGACGAGGAACGGATCGTCGATGCGGAGCATCTCGTCGATCGCCGGCGCCAGACCGCTGGCGTCGGCCCGCAGTTCTGCCTGGACGTCCGCATGCGTCGCCAGGAAGTGGAGCACGACACCGAGAGAGGCGGCGATGGAGCCGAGATCGCCAGCCGTCCAGTTCCTGAGGATCGACACGACGTCGGCATCGCTCAGCGGGCGGTTCTCGACACGAACGCGCAGCAGTTCGGTCGTCGGGTCCGCCGGTGCTGCATCACCGAGGACGCGCCGTCGACGCACCTGCTCCGAGACGATCTCGTCGAACGCCGCAGCGACGGCGGCGGTCTGTGAACGATCGGCCGACCGCGTCGCCGCATGGTTCTCCGTCATCCACGCCACCAGCCGCTCTTCGACGCCGTGCCACCCGAGCCACTCGACCTGCGCATGGACGGCGAACGGATGGCCGATGTCGACCACGGCGTCCACGACGGCATTGCGCGGCACGGCCGAGACGATCCGTTCGGCACACGCACGCACGCGCGGTTCCAGTTCGCGCATGCGCTCCGGTGCGAAGAACGGATCGATCACGGCGCGGAACGTCGCATGCTCGGGCGGATCGAGGCCGTTGGGTACCTGACGATGTGCGGAGACGGCCGATGAGAACGTCGCCGGGTCCATGGCGGCTGCCGCGACGTCCGCATACCGGAAGAGCGTGACGCCGCGCGGCGAGCGCGCGACAGGGCATGCCGCCCGTCCGCGATCGTACGTGCCGCGCTGATCGGCCAGGGACTCGGCAGACAGCGGCTCCCACAGCGGGATCTCGCCTCCGGCGGGCAGTGTCATGTCAGGTTGTGCCGTGGTGATGGTCAGGCGCCCAGTTTCTCGAAGTCGATGATGATGACGCCGGATTCACGCTGGACATACGCGATACCGACCGCGTCGCCATAGCGGGCGTCGATCTGCGCCAGGAGCGGCAGCGGATCGTGGTCGTTGCAGAAGCGCATCGTCTCGCCGGGCAGGAGCGCGTCGAGCGCGCCGAAGATGGCGGCGTGGCGGAAGCGCTTGGCGATGCCGCGTGCGTCGAAGGGGTAGAGCTGGTCGGCCTGAAGGTGCAGATGCGTAGCCATGCCCACGAGCATGGCGCGTCTGCCGCGCACATACCTTGCGGCAGCGCAATGATCGACCGGGGCCGGCACATCAGGGCACGGCGGCCGAGACAGGATCCGATCATCCGGCGGTTCGAAGATGCAGCACCGTTCCCCACGGATCCGCGAGACGGATGCCACCGTCGATGTCGTCGACGCTGTACCCGGCCTCGCGCAGATTGCGGGCGGCATGGGCGACATCGTCTGCCGCGGGAACGATCAGATCCCATTGGAGGAGCCTCGCCTCGTCTTCGGCCGCGGCGGGACCGGGCGACCAGATGTTGGTGCCGAGGTGATGGTGATATCCACCGGCGGCCAGGAAGAGCGCGCCGGGGTACCCCCACACCGTCCTGTCGAATCCGAGGCCCCGATGATAGAGGGCTTCGGCCTGACCCAGATCACCCACGTGCAGGTGGACGTGCCCCATCGTCGTATTCGCCGGCGCACCATTCCATGGCTCGCCACCACCAGCCGCGATCAAGCTGGCGATGTCGAGCGGATCGGTGGACATGACGAGCTCCCGATGCCGATGTCGCCACGTCTCGCGCGGCCGATCGGCATACACCTCGATACCCAGGCCGTCGGGGTCAGAGAGATACAGCGCCTCGCTCACCAGGTGATCCGCCATGCCTGCGCGAATGTGGTGCGTGGACAGGTGCGCGGCAAAGCGGCCCAGAGCACCGCGATCGGGAAGCAGGATCGCGAAGTGATAGAGACCGAACGCACCCCGCCGTGCGCGCGTGACGCCTGGTCGGGTTCGCAGAATCACGAGCGGCCGATCGCCGCCATGCGACGTGAGGACCGCGCCGTCGCGCTCGGTGCGCTCGACGCGAAGTCCGATGACACGCTGGTAGTAGTCGACCGATCGCTCCAGATCGCTGACCTGCAGATGTACGGGGCCCAACGTGGTGGCATCGGGCAGCCTGAAGGCTGGCGGAGGGATTCCGTATGGCGGTGCGTCGGTGCCTGCGTTCATGCCGGTGTCTCCATGTCTGCGCGTCCCGGTGGCATGGTACGTCACTGCCGACCACGCTGAGAGATGTCCGCACCTCTCCGCCACGACTATCGTGATGCGCTGGCTGCCGGAGCGCGAGCGGCGAGTGTCCTGCCCGCCAGCAGCGCCGCGTCCGTCGATCCCGTGGACCTTGCGCGGCGAGCAGCTACTCGGGCGTGGCGCGGAAGGTGGTCGACAGCGCGCCGACCGTCACGGTGATCGGCCCCGCTGCCGGACGTCTCGTTCCCTGCTCGTCGACGAGCGTGAGCGGTTCCGCGTCCAGTGGGAGGTTCACGCGGGTGGATGCTCCGGCCTCGAGCGTCACGCGACGGAACGCCGCCAGCGCCTTGCGCGGTGCAGAACTGCCCGCACCCTCGTGCGTCACGAAGGCGAGGATCACATCGTCGCCGGCACGCGAGCCGGTATTGGTGACAGTGACCGAGAGCACCGGCGTCGCGTCCACAGCACGAGTCGACTCGACGCGCAGGTCGTCGTATCGGAACGTCGTGTAGCTGCGTCCGTGTCCGAACGGCCACAGCGGCTGGCCCGAGAAGTAGCGGTACGTACGCTCGCGCATCGAGTACTCGGCGAACGGCGGCAGGTCGGCGGTCGATGCGTAGAACGTCACGGGCAGGCGGCCGCCCGGGTCGGCGTCGCCGAACAGGACGTCTGCCACGGCGGCTCCGCCTTCACCACCCGGATACCACGCGACGAGGATGGCGTTGGCGCGCGCCTTGATCGAGGGAATCGCCTGCGCACTGCCACCCGTGATCACGACGATCATCGGCTTGCCGAGCGCCGCGACCTCGTCGAAGAGCTGTATCTGCGGCGAGGGAAGCTCGATCGCCCGACGATCGCCGCCGGGATTGCTCTTGTCTTCGCCCTCTTCGCCTTCCTGCCTGGCCGTGAGGCCGAGGACCAGCACCACGGCATCGCTGGACCTGGCCACGTCGACCGCTTCGCGCCGGGCTTCGGACGTGCCGCGCGTGATGTCGCTCCCACGCGCGTTCGTGACAGTGACGCCACGAGACGCGGCGGCCTGCCGGAGTCCCGCGAGGATCGTGACAGGAGCCGACGGCGTGCCGTTGTAGTTGCCGATCAGGGCGTCGAGATCGTCGGCGGTCGGACCGATGACGGCGAGGCGCGTGAGCGTGCGCGCGAAAGGCAGCACGCCGTCGTTCTCGAGGAGGACGAGCGACCTGCGCGCGACGTCACGATTGAGCGCGCGGTGCTCCGCCGAATCGTTCACCGCATACGGGATCCGCGCGTATGCCACGCGTTCGGGCGGATCGAACAGGCCGAGCCGCATGCGCGCGGTGAACAATCGTGTGAGCGCGCGATCGATGTCGGCCTCGGTGAGCAGGCCGCGCCGCACGGCTGCGGCGAGGTGACGGAAGTCGCTTCCGCATTCGAGATCGGTGCCGGCCCTGACTGCCTGCGCGGACGCCACGGCCGCATCGGCCGAATACCGGTGCCGCTTCCACATGTCGTTGATGGCACCGCAGTCGGTGACCACGTATCCGTCGAATCCCCAGCGCGCACGCAACAGGTCGTCGAGGAGCGCGCGGCTGCCGCTGACGGGCACTCCGTCGACGGCGTTGTAGGCGGTCATCACCGACAGCACGCCGCCGTCGCGAACCGCCCGCTCGAAGTGCGGCAGGTACGTCTCCGCGAGATCGCGCCGGCTCACTCTCGCGTCGAAGGTGTGCCGGTCGGCTTCCGGACCGCTGTGCACGGCGTAGTGCTTCGCCGTGGTGATGGTCTTGAGGTAGCGGGGATCGTCGCCCTGCATGCCGCGGATGAACGCGACGGCCATGCGGCCCGCGAGCACCGGATCTTCGCCGTAGGTCTCGTGGCCGCGCCCCCAGCGGGGATCGCGAAAGATGTTGATGTTGGGTGAGAAGAAGGTCAGGCCCTGATAGCGACCGCGCTGACCCTGGCGTACGAATTCATGATGCTTGGCGCGAGCCTCGTCGCTGATGGCGGTGGCCACGCGCTGCATCAGCGGCTCGTCGAACGTCGCGGCAAGCGCGATCGCCTGCGGGAACACCGTGGCGACACCCGCCCGCGCCACGCCGTGGAGGGCCTCGTTCCACCAGCCATAGGCAGGGACGCCGAGCCTGTCGATGGCCGGCGCCTGGTCCATCATCTGGCCGACCTTCTCGTCGAGCGTCATCGCGCCGACCAGCGCCGCGACGCGCTCGGCGATCGGCCGATCGGGGTCGAGCCATGGCCGGCTCTCCGGCCGTGTCTGCGCGCTCGGTGTCGAGGCCGCGATGGCGCCGGCTGCCGCCATCGCGCACACCGCCCGGCTCACCCTGGCGAGTGCGGCTCTCGCGTGCTGGCCATGAGTCGTCATCGATCGTTGTTCTCCGGCGCAATCTACCACCAGGCTGTCGTCACGTGCGGTGCGCCACCGATCCAGTACCGACGGACGTGCGCCACTTGACCTGAAGCGACGCGCGAGACATCATCGTCCGTCCGACGCTGCGTTGTCCGGCACTTTCGACAGCGCGCCGCGGCGTCCGCCACTCCGAAGTCACCACCCCCGACGACGCCCCTTCACGGGTCCGCCTCCGGCATGGGGTGCGGACCACCGGGCACGCACGACTCAACCTGCAGGATTCACGCAGCGGAGAGGAGACGTGTACGCCCGTGACGCAGATCCTGACGTTCTCGAGATACAGACGGCGGTGCCATGGCTGACCCCAGATCCACGACGGGGGTCGCTCGGCCGCTTGCCGTGGCCAAGGTGCGCGTCCAGGCCATGGCCGATACCGACACGGCCTGGGTTCGGCTCGTTTTCAGTTATCTCGTCTGGGCAACCATCTGGCTCGTCTTCGGCACGATGGTCGGCGAATATCTCGGGTTCAAGTTCGTCGCACCCGATCTCGAGCACATCCCGTGGCTGTCGTTCGGGCGGCTTCGTCCCGTGCACACGAACACCGTGTTCTGGGGCTGGTCGAGCCTGGCGATGATCAGCATGGCGCTGTACGTCGTGCCGAAGACCAGCCGATGCCGGCTCCACAGCTTCCCCCTGGCCTACCTGAGCCTGTGGCTCGTCAACGCATCCGTCCTCGTCGGCAACGTGCTGCTGATGATGGGCATCAGCAACGCCAGCCAGGAGTACCGCGAATACATCTGGCCCGTGCAGGCCGTCTTCGCGACGGGCGTGATCCTGGTCGCCTACAATCTCATTCGCACGATCGCGGCGCGCGAGCTCGAAGAAATCTACATCTCCAACTGGTACATCATGGGCGGCTTCCTCTGGACGATCGCGTTGCTGGTGATCGCCTATATCCCGTGGTACCAGCAGAACAGCATCAGCGAGACGGTCATCCAGGGGTTCTACATGCACATGGGCGTCGGCATGTGGTTCACGCCCGTGGTGCTCGGACTGACCTATTACACGCTGCCACGCCTCCTCAACAAGCCGATCTACTCCTACTCGCTCGGAGTCCTCGCCTTCTGGACGCAGATGGTCTTCTACTCGATGATCGGTGCGCACCACTTCATCTTCGCTCCCATCCCGTGGTGGCTGCAGACGGTCGCCATCATCTTCAGCGTCGGCATGGTCGTCACGCTGGCGGCCGGCACCGGTAACTTCCTGTTGACGATGCGTGGATCGGAACGCGCCATCGCCAGAAGCTATAGCCTGCCCTTCATCCTGGCGGGTGTACTCGCGTATTTTCTGTTCTCGTTCCAGGGCACGTTCGAAGCGTTTCGATCGCTTCAGGCGCTGTGGCACTTCACCAACTACACGATCGCGCATTCGCATCTGACGATGTACGGCTTCGTCGCATTCCTCATCTGGGGCACCGTCTACGGACTCGTGCCGCGCATGACAGGTCATGAGCCGGCGCACATGTGGGTTGGTATCCATTTCTGGTTCGCCCTCATCGGCTATCTGCTCTACAGCGGCGCGCTGATGGTCGGCGGCACGATGCAGGGCCGTAACTGGATGTCCGGCGTGCCCTTCATCCACTCGGTCACCGACATGATGCCGTACTGGCTGTGGCGTGCGGTCGGCGGAACGTTGATGTTCCTCTCGCACCTGGTCTTCGCCTGGAACGTCTGGACGATGCGGCCACGCGAGGCGGCCGGTGACGAGGCCGCGGAGGTACCCCGGTGACGTTCGACTTCGGAAGGAATCACTGGCTGCTGTTCGGCGTGTCGTTCTTCGGCTTCGTCGCGATCGCCTTCCTCGTCGGGATCGGCCCGGCTGTCTGGGTGCAGAACCACACGCAGCCGCTCCCCGGTGCGCAGGCACCGACACCCCTCGAGACCAGGGGTCTCGGCGTCTATGTGGCCGAGGGATGCGCCTACTGCCACACACAGCAGGTGCGGCCGCTCGAGATGGACAACGTCTGGGGGCGACCGTCGGCACCTGGCGACTACGCGTTCGTCAGGCCGCTCGGCGTCTGGCAGCCGTATGCCCCTGCCGTGCTTGGCAGCGAACGGACCGGGCCCGATCTGTCCAACGTCGGCGCCCGGCAGGCGAGCGAGACATGGCAGTACCTGCACCTCTACAACCCGCGGTCGGTCGTACCTGATTCGATCATGCCGGCGTTCCCGTGGCTTTTCGAGGTCAAGGCCACCGCCGGCGACGGCGACGTCGTGATTCCCCTGCCGCCATCGCATGCGCCGCCCTCCGGCGTCGTCGTGCCGAACGACATGGGGCGAGCACTGGTGGCCTATCTCCTGAGCCTGCGCCAGGTGCCGATCGACGGCTACGGAGGGAACACCCGATGAGCTTCATGACGCTGGGGCTGCTGTCGACCGTCGCGATGCAGACGGCAGGTGAGTTCTCACGAACGACGGAACGACACGCGATGACGCACAGCCACTCGATGCCCGACGTCCTGCTCGTCGCGCTGGGCGCGATCGTCGTGGTGATGACGACCGCGTACACCGTCATGTACTTCATTCGTCCCGGCGAGGCGGCCGTCAGCCACATCAAGCGGCGCATCCTCGACGACGACCGTCCGGAGTCACGATGAGCCGCGACCCGCGAGACGCGCCGACGGCAACGCCACGCGACAGAATCGACATCTTCCTGGACGACGCCACCGAGCCGCTGCTGAGCACGACGCCGCCGCTCAGCTTCGAGCTCGACTCATCGCGCCTCGACGACGGCCCGCACGTCCTTCGTGTCGAGGCCTACGACTCCCACGGCGTGAAGGGCGTCCGGACGATCGACTTCAGCGTGCGCAATGGCCCCGGCATCGCCGTCTCCGGCATCCGGCAGAACGACGTGCTGGAGGGCACGATTCCCGTGATCGTCAATTCCTACGGAGGAACGTCGGCGATCCACTGGGAACCCTCGCAGGCCGAGACGCCCGCTCCGCCACCGACGTGGGCGTGGGTCCTGCTGATTCTCGTGACGGCGTTCGGACTGTTCTACGGCATCCAGCAATGGTCCCCGCCCGCCGACTTCGTCCGCACGCCGACCTACGGCACGTTCACGCGTTCGATGACGCCCATCAGTGCGGCGACTGCCGCCGCACTGCCGGCCGCATCGTCGGCAGCTGACACACCGGTACCCGACAGCGCGGAGCTCGCGGCCGGCGACCGTCCCGCCCCGGCACCGGTGACGATGACCGCGGCGGAGGCAGCGCGCGGCGCGGCGCTCTTCTCGACCAACTGCGCCGCGTGTCATCAGGCGAATGGACAGGGGCTGGCGAACGTCTTTCCGCCGCTGGCCGGCGACCCCGTCGTGCTGGCCGACGATCCCTCGGAGCACATCGCGGCAGTGCTTCACGGCAAGCAGGGCTCGACAATCGCTGGCGTGACCTACATGTCGCCGATGCCCGCGTTCAAGAGCATCCTGAACGACGCCGACATCGCAGCCGTCGTCAACCACGAGCGCACGAGCTGGAGCAACTCGGCTCCGCTCGTCACCGCCGCTGACGTCGCCACACTGCGCCGGTAGCGCGCTTCTGGCGCTCACCATCCTGCATGGTCGCGGGCCGCTGCGCGGCTACGCCATCGCGTCGCAGAAGGTTCTCTCCATGGCGCCGACCTCACCGCGCGTGACGAAGATCTCCGATCGACACCGCTCGCGTGGGCCGCGAAGTTCGGTCAGCGCGAGATGGTAACGTTCCTGCTCGCACGCGGCGCACCGAAGAACCTGCCCGACGATCCGCCGTGGGCCACGCCGCTGGCGTGGGCGGTCAGGCGCGGACACGGCGCCATCGCAGCACTACTGGCCTAGCGCCGGATTCATTCGTTGGAGGATGCCATGCACGGACAGATCAACAAGATCACGGCCGTTCCGGAATACAGAGCAGCACTTCAGGAATTGCTGCTGAAGGGCGTTCACGAGATGCCCGGATGCCTCTCCTACATCGTGTCCGCTGATACCAGCGATGCGAACGTCCTGTGGGTGACCGAGGTCTGGGACAGCGAACGCAGCCAGGCGGCGTCGCTGCAACTGCCGGCGATCAAGCA
>CAYRAE010000094.1:0-10666 GCA_964422175.1 uncultured Luteitalea sp.
CGCTGACGTGGATCCCGCACGACGTCAACGCGTCGGCCATGTCGCAGATCTGGCTGTTCGGAGCGCGCATGGGCCCGCTCGACGAGGGCCTGATGCACATCGGCTACAACAGGCCGGAGGTGTTCCGCGTACTACTGGAACTGGATCGCCCCGTGCCGCAGGCGTCCGTCGTGAGTCTCACGTCGGCGTTCGACTATCCGCCGCTCAATGGCGCCGTCAATCCCGTCGACGGGCAGGTGTACATCGCGGGGTTCCAGATCATCGGGTGGGGGACGACGGCCACGCGCATGGCCGGTCTCGGTCGTGTCAGGTACACGGGCGCGCCGGTGACGGTCCCGAATCGCGTGCTGCCGATGCGCGAGGGCGTGCTGCTTCGCTTCGACGTGGAGATCGATCCGGCGACGGCGGGGGATGCCTCGCGCTACACCGCCGCGTCGTGGGCGTACACGCGGACGTTCCGCTACGGGTCACCGAACTTCAAGGCCGACGGCTCCACGGGCATCGATACGCTCGTGCCGAGCCGCGCGTACGTGTCCGAGGATCGCCGTTCGGTGTTCGTCACGATTCCCGACCTCCGTCCCGTGATGCAGTTGCGCGTCGGATGGACGCTGCGCACGCCTGACGGCCTCGCCGTCGACGGCAGTGCGTACACGACGCCGTATGCCCTGGACCCGTTCGATCCGCAGGCGCACGGCTTCGGTGCGATCGCGATCGACACCACCCGGCGCGACGCACCAGTGGCTGTCGTGGCCGAGGCGCGTCCGAGCGTCGAGCAGGGGCGCGAGCTGTTCACGAAGTACGGGTGTCTCGCGTGTCACGCCACGGTTCGAGGCGATGCCGCGCGTCTCGGTCCATCGCTGGCCGGCGTCTTCGGCACGGCGCGCGCCATCGCGGGCCGCACGGGCCGCGTCACGGCGGACGAGGCCTATCTCAGGCAGTCGATTCTCGATCCGACGGCGGCAGTGGTGGAAGGTTTCGAACAGGGCGGCGTCGGGATGCCGAGCTTCGCCGGCACGCTCACCGATTCCCAGATCGACTCGGTCGTGTTGTACCTGAAGAGCCTCAGATGAATCTCATGGAAAAGATACCGGTGGCCCGTTGCGGGTTGCCTGTTGCCGGCGTGCTCATCTGTCTGCTGGCTGCCGCACCCGCGTGGGCGCAGGGACAGCCAGCGAAGAAGCCGAACATCCTCGTCGTGCTGACCGACGACCAGCGTTGGGACGCGCTCGGCGTCGTCCAGCGCGAGCAGGGGGAGGCGGCGCTGTTCCCGTGGCTGCAGACGCCGAATCTCGATCGGCTCGCCGCGGAGGGGGCGCGGTTCAGTCAGGCGTTCGTGACGACGTCGCTGTGTTCGCCCAGCCGCGCGGCGCTGCTGAGCGGGCGGTACGCGCGCCGGCACGGCGTGCTCGACAACTTCACCGAGTATCCCGTCGACCTGCCGAGTTATCCGCGCCGGTTGAAAGACGCCGGGTACGAGACGGCGTACATCGGCAAATGGCACATGGGCGAGGACAACGATGCACCGCGTCCGGGCTTCGACCACTGGATGAGCCATCGCGGCCAGGGTAACTACTTCGACAACGAGTTCAACATCGACGGCACGCGCCGGCAGATCGACGGGTACTACACGACGGTGGTCACCGATCACGCCGTGCGCTGGATCGGCAGATCGCACGACAAGCCGTGGCTGCTCGTGCTCGGGCACAAGGCGCCGCATGGCGGACCGATCCAGCCCGAGCCGCGGTTCGCTCACGCGCTCGACACGTTCCCGGTGCGCGAGCCGGTGAACTACAGCGACTACAAGGTGTCCGACGGCAAGCCGGCCTGGCTCGAGGAGAGCCTCCCCACCTGGCATGGCGCGAAGGGGCCTCTCTACGATCTGAAGCAGCACGACGCCTTCGTGCGCACCTACCTCGCGACGCTGCTGTCTGTCGACGAGAGCGTCGGGCGGCTCTACGAGGCCCTGCAGTCGTCGGGACAGCTCGACGACACGGTGGTCGTCTTCACCAGCGACAACGGCTTCGTCCTCGGCGAGCACGGCCGCGTCGACAAGCGGACGATGTACGAGGAGAGCATCAGGGTGCCGCTGCTCGTGCGATATCCGCGAGGCGTGAAGGCGGGCACGGTCGTGTCGCAGATGATCACGAGCCACGATCTCGCGCCGAGCCTCATCGCGCTGGGTGGCGGCGCGCCGCTCGAAGGCGTGACGGGACGATCGTGGGTGCCGCTCCTGCGCGGCGCCCGCATCGCCTGGCGCGACGCGTTCCTGTACGAGTACAACTACGAGAAACAGTTTCCTTACACACCGAACGTCCGCGGCGTGCGCACCGACTCGTGGAAGTACATCCGCTATCCGCACGGCGACGGATCGCCCGACCGCTTCACCGCGGAGCTCTACGACCTGCGCGCCGACCCGTACGAGCGCCGCAACCTCATCGCCGACCCTACGCACGCGTCGCGCCTGAAGACGATGCAGGCGCTCCTCGAACGCGTCTCGAAAGAAGCCGGCCCCGATCGCATCCCGATCTATGAAGGCATCGTCAATGTGAGGCCGGTGCATTGAGAATGCCGCAATGCCGCAATGCCGCAATGCGGCGATGCCGGCAACCCGGCAACCCGGCAACCGGCAACCCGGCAACCGGGCAGCCGGGTAGCCACGCACCTCTGGAGTGAACAGGCTTCAGCCCGTTCGTGTGCGGCTACTCCGCCCGACCCGCTCGATCGTCATTCGGCATTCCGGCATCGCAGCATCGCAGCATCGCAGCATCGCGGCATTACACTCGCTGTATGGCCTACTTCGGTGACGACGAGATGCGAGCACTGACCGAGCGGTTGGCGGGCATGACGGGGCCGGTGCGGCTCGTGTTGTTCGTGCAGGCGTTCGGGTGCGAGACATGCGACGCGACGCGGCGGGTGCTGCAGGATCTGGCGCAGGCCAATGCGCTCATCACCGTCGAGGAGAAGAACATGGTCCTCGACACCGCCGACGTCGAGACCTACGGGATGATCGCCGCGCCGGGGATCGCGATCGTCGGCGATCGCGACAGAGGCCTGCGCATGTACGGGATGCCCGACGGATACGAGCTCGTGTCGCTGCTCGAAGGCATCCTGCTCGCCTCGGCTGCCGATTCGGACCTGAGCGATGAGTCGCGCGCGCGCCTGGCCACGCTCTCGGGGCCGCGCACGCTCCGGATCTTCTCGACGCCCACATGTCCGCACTGCCCCCGCGCCGTCCGCCTGGGATGGCAGGCGGCGATCGAGAGTGACCTCGTCACGACGACGGCCGTCTCGGCCGTGGAATTCCCCGACCTCGTCCGCCGTTTCCGCGTGTCAGGCGTCCCCAAGACCGTGATCAACGAGGCCGCCGACATCCTCGGCGCCGTCCCGGAAGCCGAGTTCGTCAGCACGGTGGCCGGAGCGGGGCAGTGACGGCTCCGGTCTGTCGGCCTTTGGCGCTCTCGGAGCGCTCAACCCGGTTGCCGGTTGCCGGTTGCCGGTTGCCGGTTCATGTCCGACTCTCTTGGTCCCAATTGACAGCCCGTGGACGGGTTGCAGATCATGCGTCCTGCGGCGGTGAGTGGCGGCATCCACCATTCGTCCGCGGCACCCCTTCCCACAACCGGACATCGCGTCGGCCTTCGTCGCCGCGGAGCGGCGGGCGGGGGGCCGCGCCTGCTGGCGGCGTCGGGGGATCGACGGCCTCCGGCGCTGATTTGTGTGACAGAATACGCGCGCCTTTCGCCTGCAGTCCGGGGTGTGTCGTTACCGTGAACCCATGAGCCAGATCTTCCCGCGCAGTGCCAACGCGATTGCACGCTTCTCGCTGATTGGCCTTCTCCTCTTCGGCGGCCTCGTGGTGTCGATCGTGGGCATGTCGATGCGGTCCGATTACCTGACCGGGGCCAATGCCACCGTCGATCAGCCCGTCCAGTTCAGCCACCTGCACCACGCCGGCGGCATGGGCATCGACTGCCGCTACTGTCACACCTCCGTCGAGCAGGCCGCGTCGGCCAACGTCCCGCCGACCAAGACCTGCATGAACTGCCACAGCCAGATCTGGGCGCAGAGCGCGTATCTCGAGCCCGTCCGATCGAGCTGGAAGACCGGCGAGTCGATCATGTGGACGCGCGTCCACGACCTCCCGGACTTCGTCTACTTCAACCACTCGATTCACGTGAAGAAGGGCATGGGCTGCGAGACGTGCCACGGCCGCATCGATCAGATGCCGGGCATCATGCAGAAGAAGTCGCTCCAGATGGAGTGGTGCCTCGACTGCCATCGCAATCCGGCGCAGTACGTACGTCCGCGCGAGGCGGTGTTCACGATGGGGTACGAACCGGACGGCGATCAGCTCGAGATCGGCCGCAGGCTCGTGCAGGAGTACAAGATCCAGAGTCTGACGAGCTGCTCGACGTGCCACCGGTGATCGTCGCCGCTGACATCCGCCAGACTGCCGCTCGGGCGGCAGCATCCGTTGCGAACCATGAGTGATATCGATCTGTCGGCCATTCGCGCCCGGCTCGCCTCGGCATCGGGGCCCACGTTCTGGCGCAGCCTCGACGAGGTTGCCGAGACACCCGAGTTCCAGCAGTACCTCCAGCGGGAGTTCCCGGAGCACGCGGCGGAGTTGACCGATCCTGCGGGCCGCCGGCAGTTCCTGAAGCTGATGGGCGCGTCGCTCGCGCTGGCCGGTGTCACGGGCTGCACCCGCCAGCCCGCCGAGCACATCATCCCCTACGTGGTGGCGCCCGAGGGCTTCGTGCCCGGCAAGACGCAGCTCTACGCCACGGCGATGCCACGCGACGGCTACGCCGAGCCGGTCCTGGCCGTGAGCCTCCACGGGCGGCCGATCAAGATCGAGCCGAATCCCGACCACCCGATCGGCGGCGGCACCAGCCGGTACGGACAGGCCTCGATCCTGGGCCTGTACGACCCCGATCGCTCGCAGACGGTCACCTATCGCGGCGACATCAGGTCCTTCGCGGACTTCCAGGCGGCGATGGCGGGCGGCCTCATCGCGCAGCAGGCTGTCGGCGGTGCGGGGCTGCGCTTCCTCACCGGCACGATCACGTCGCCCACCGTGGCGGCGCAGATCGCGGCCGTGCTCGACATCTACCCGGAAGCCCGCTGGATCCAGTACGAGCCGCTCGATCGCGGTGGCGTGGCCGATGCGCTGGCTGCGGCCTTCGGGCCGCGCGTGGAGCCGCGACTGCAGTTCGACAACGCCGACATCATCCTGTCGCTCGATGCCGACTTCATGGACGAAGGGCCCGATGAGCTGCGCAACGCGCGCACGTTCGCCGCTCGTCGCCGTCTCGTGAACGGCGGTACCGCGATGAACCGGCTCTACATCGTGGAGAGCCGCACCAGCAACACGGGGACGAAGGCGGATCATCGCCTCGCCGTGCGCGCCGCCGACGTCGACGGCATCGCGCGTGCCGTTGCCGCGCGCCTCGGCGTGCCTGGCGTGTCGGCCGGCACGCTGCCCGCCCACGTGAAGCCGGCGTGGATCGAGGCGCTGGCCGACGACCTGAAGAGCGCTGGTTCTCGAGCCCTCGTCGTGGCCGGCGACCACCAGCCCGCGTCGGTGCAGGTGCTGGCCGCCGCGATGAACCAGGCGCTCGGCGCCGCAGGCACGACGGTCACGTACGTGCCGTCGCAGGCGGCACGCGTCGATGGCCGTACGGGGTCGCTCTCCGAGCTCATCGGCGACATGACGGCCGGCAAGGTCGATCTGCTCGTGATGATCGACGTCAACCCCGTGTACGACGCGCCCGTCGACCTCGGCTTCGCCGATCAGCTGGTCAAGGTGGGTGTGCGCGTGCACGCCGGCCTGTACGCCGACGAGACGGCTGAGCTGTCGCACTGGCACGTGCCGCTCTCGCATTACCTCGAGACGTGGGGCGACGTGCGTACGGCCGACGGCACCGTGTCGATCGTCCAGCCGCTCATCAACCCGCTCTACGAGCCGACGCGCAGCCAGATCGAGATTCTCGCCGCCTTTGGCGACAACCCGACCGCCACGGCGTTCGAGACCGTGCGGGCGCACTGGGAAACCGCGTTCGGCGAAGGCGCCTACACGGCGCCCGACGGCTCGGCGTTCGCCGATTTCGAGAAGTTCTGGCGGCGCGCGGTGCACGACGGCTACATCGCCGGGACGGCTGTCGAGGCCGTCACGCTCGGTGCGCCGACGGCGATTCCTCCGGCGCCTGCGACACCCGCGGCAGACGCAATCGAGGTCACGTTCACGGCCGACCCGACGGTGGCCGACGGGCGATTCGCCAACAACGCGTGGCTGCAGGAACTGCCCAAGCCGCTCAACAAGGTGACGTGGGACAACGTCATCGTGATGAGCCCGCGCACGGCGGAGCGCCTCGGGATCGGCGCCCAGAAGATGACCCGCTACAAGGCCAACGTGGCCACCGTCACCGTCAACGGCCGGTCGGTGGCGGGACCCGTGTGGGTGCAGGCGGGCCATCCCGACAACTCGGTGAACCTGCAGCTCGGGTACGGGCGCTGGCGCGCCGGCAGCGTGGGCACGGGGATCGGGTACAACGCGAACCTGATTCGCCGCTCCACGGGACTGTCGTTCGTGCTCGGCGCGGAGGTGGCGCCCACGGGCGACACCTACACCGTGGCCAGCACGCAGATGCACTTCAACATGGAGCAGCGTGCGGTGGTCCGCACGGCGTCGCTCCCCGTCTACAAGGCCGACCCCACGTTCGCCCAGCACATGACGCACGTCCCGAAGTACGAGGACACGCTGCATGGCAACGAGTGGAAGTACGACGGCCAGTACAAGTGGGGGATGGTCATCGACCTGAACGCCTGCGACGGCTGCAATGCCTGCGTCGTGGCGTGCTCGTCGGAGAACAACATCCCCGTCGTGGGCAAGCAGCAGGTGTCGATGGGGCGCGAGATGCACTGGCTGCGCATCGACCGCTACTACGAGGGCGATCTCGACGCGCCCGTCGTCCACGATCAGCCGATCAACTGCATGCAGTGCGAGAACGCCCCCTGCGAGGTCGTGTGCCCGGTGGCCGCGACGATCCACAGCGAAGAGGGGCTCAACGACATGGTCTACAACCGCTGCGTGGGCACGCGCTACTGCGCGAACAACTGCCCGTACAAGGTGCGGCGGTTCAACTTCCTGCTCTACTCGGACTGGGATACCAAGTCGCTCAAGATGGCGCGCAACCCCGAGGTCACGGTGCGCAGCCGCGGCGTGATGGAAAAGTGCACGTACTGCACGCAGCGCATCACGGCCGCGCGCATCACCGCCAAGCTCGAGGATCGCCGCATTCGCGATGGCGAGGTGCGCACCGCGTGCCAGACCGCGTGCTCGACGCAGGCGATCACGTTCGGCGATCTGAACGACCCCGAGAGCCAGGTGTCGAAGATGCGCGCGGAGCCGCGCAACTACGGCCTGCTCGAGGATCTGAACACGCGGCCGCGCACGACGTACCTGGCCGCGATTCGCAACCCGAACCCGGTGCTGTCGCCCGAATCGGCGCACGTGCCGGCGCACGGCGGCGAACCGGGCGCGGCGACAACAGGTGACGCACACGGGCAGGCGACGCCTGCCGCGACGCACTAGGCAGGCAGGGCTGGTGCGCCGCGAGGCGCGCCGCTGCCGCAGGATTCAGGACAGGACGCGAGGCAACCGTGCTAGACCACCCCAAGGAAGCCGTCCCCGGAGCGCGCTATCTGGCGCCAGGGCACAACTTCGGGTCGATCTCCGACAAGATCTCCGGGATCATCACGGGGCGTACGCCCTTCAGCTGGTTCATCGGCTTCCTGCTGGGATTCAGCATCCTGCAGGTGCTCCTGGTGTCGATCGCGTACCTGGTGTTCGAAGGCACGGGCATCTGGGGCGTCAACAACCCGGTGGCGTGGGGCTTCGCGATCATCAACTTCGTCTGGTGGATCGGCATCGGTCACGCCGGCACGCTGATCTCCGCCATCCTGATGCTGTTCCGGCAGCACTGGCGCACGTCGATCAACCGCGCGGCCGAGGCCATGACGGTCTTCGCCGTGGCCTGCGCGGCCATCTTCCCGATCTTCCACACCGGCCGTCCCTGGCTCGCCATCTACTGGCTGATGCCGTACCCGAACTCGATGGGGCTGTGGCCGAACTTCCGCAGCCCGCTCATCTGGGACGTGTTCGCGGTCTCCACCTACGCCACCGTCTCGATCGTGTTCTGGTACGTCGGCCTCATCCCCGACCTGGCGACGATGCGCGACAGGGCGAAGTCGCCGCTCGCACAGCGCCTGTACGGCGTGTTCGCGCTCGGCTGGCGCGGGTCGGCCATCCACTGGCAGCGCTATGAGACGGCCTCGCTGATGCTGGCCGGCCTGAGCGCGCCGCTCGTGCTCTCGGTACACACGGTGGTGAGCTTCGACTTTGCCGTGTCGGTGATCCCCGGCTGGCACGCGACGATCTTCCCGCCCTACTTCGTCGCCGGCGCCATCTACGCGGGCTTCGCGATGGTGCTCACGCTGATGATCCCGATGCGCGCCATCTACGGCCTGCACGACTTCATCACCGATCGCCACATCGACAACATGGCCAAGGTGACGCTGGCCACGGGACTCATCGTCTTCTACGGCTACTGCATGGAGGCGTTCTTCGGCTGGTACAGCGCCAACCAATTCGAGGAATACATGATCATCAACCGCATGACGGGGCCGTATGCGGGTTACTACTGGGCGCTGATCTTCTGCAACGGCATCGTGCCGCAGCTGCTGTGGTCCAAGCGGGTCCGATCGTCGCTGCTGGCGCTCTTCGCCGTGTGCATGGCCGTCAACGTCGGCATGTGGCTCGAGCGCTTCGTCATCGTCGTCACCTCGCTGCACCGCGACTTCATTCCGGGGTCGTGGGGCATGTACTACCCGACCTTCTGGGACTGGAGCACGTTCATCGGCACGATGGGCCTGTTCCTGACGCTGTTCTATCTGTTCATCCGTGTGCTGCCCATGATTTCGATCTTCGAGGTCCGCACGCTCACGCCTGCCGCGCACGCCAAGGGGGATACCCACCATGGCTGATGTCGTACAGGCGCCGGGTCTCTACGGCGTGATGGCCGAGTTCGCCGATGCCACCGAACTGGTGCGCGCGGCCAAGGCCGCGTACGCCGAGGGGTACAGGCAGATGGATGCCTACACCGCGGCGCCGATCCACGGTCTGGCCGAGGCGCTCGGCCACGACGACAGGCGCGTGCAGAAGTTCACGTTCACCGGCGGCGTCCTCGGCTTCCTCGGCGGGTTCGGGTTGTGCTACTGGGCGTCGGTGATCGAGTACCCGATGAACATCGGCGGGCGTCCGCTGAACAGCTGGGTGGCGTTCTCGATCCCGACCTACGAGACCACCATCCTGCTGGCCGCGCTCGCCACGGTGGGCGGCATGCTCGCGATGAGCGGACTGCCGCAGCCGTATCACCCGGTCTTCAACGTCGAGGCGTTCCGCCGGACGGCATCGAGCACGGGGTTCTTCCTGTGCATCGAGGCGACCGACCCGCGGTTCGACGCCGCGCGTACGCGGACCTTCCTCGAAGGACTGCACCCGAAGGCCATCAACGAGGTGAACCCGTAGCCATGGCGTCCGCATCGACGTTCGTCAGGCCGGTCCGCGGTACCGGCCGTTTCACCGCAGGGCGTCCGGCCGTCGTGGCCGGCGTACTGCTGGCCGCGGCGCTCGTGGCCGGCTGTCGGCAGGACATGCACGACACGCCGCGCTACGAGGCACTCGAAGAGAGCGACTTCTTCGCCGACAAGCGCGCCATGCGCCCGATTCCCGACGGTACCGTCGCGCGCGGCAACCTGCGCGCCGACGACGTGTACTACACGGGCAAGCAGGACGGTGAGCCGATCCACCACCTGCCCGAGCAGATCGAGCTGAACCAGGCCCTGCTCGATCGCGGCCAGCAGCGCTACGACATCTACTGCGCGCCGTGTCACTCGCCGCTCGGCGACGGCCACGGCACCGTGGTGCAGCGCGGCTACAAGCGTCCGGCGTCGTATGCCGACCCGAGGCTCCGCGCCGTCGGCATCGGCTACTTCTACGACGTCATCACCAACGGCTTCGGCCAGATGCCTGACTACGCGGCGCAGGTCGCGCCCGCCGATCGCTGGGCGATCGCGGCGTACATCCGTGCCCTGCAGTTGAGCCAGTCCGGCACGATCGACGACGTGCCCGCGGACGAGCGCGGCACGCTCGACGGATCGGCGGCCGGCGCGCCCCAGGCGTCCCACGAAGGAGGCGCCGCTCATGAGTGAGCCCACTCTCAACCCGGGGCACTTCCAGGCTCCGCCGCAGATCGACACGCTGCAGCGCGTGGCGTTCGGTGTCGGGCTCGTCGGCCTGCTCGGTCTGCTCGCCGGCTTCGCCACGGATTCGGCGCAGTTCTACAAGTCGTACCTGCTCGGGTACGTGTTCGTGCTCGGCGTGCCCATCGGCAGTCTCGCGCTGCTGATGGTCCACCACCTGTCGGGTGGCCGCTGGAGCCTCGTGCTGCGCCGCACGTTCGAGGCCTCCGCCCGCACCATCCCGATGATGGCGGTGCTCTTCCTGCCGGTCATCCTCGGCATCCACGACCTGTATCACTGGTCGCACGCCGATGCCGTGGCGCACGACGCCATCCTCCAGCACAAGGCGCCGTACCTGAAC
>CAYRAE010000095.1:0-10597 GCA_964422175.1 uncultured Luteitalea sp.
GGGAGCGGCTGCCGACGCCACGCCACGACTACGACGGCACGCTGGCCGCGATCGCGGAACTGGTGCGGCGCTGCGAGGACGCCACCGGCGCCACGGGCTCGGTCGGCGTGGGCATGCCGGGGACGATCTCGCCGGCCACGGGGCGCGTGAAGAACGCCAACTCCACGTGGTTGAACGGCCAACCGTTCGCCGAGGACCTCCAACGCGTGCTTGCGCGTGACGTCCGACTCGCCAACGACGCCAACTGCCTGGCGTTGTCCGAGGCCACCGACGGCGCGGCCGACGGTGCGGAGGTCGTCTTCGGCGTGATTCTGGGCACCGGCGTGGGTGGCGGACTCGTCGTCCACGGCAACGCCGTGATCGGGGCCAATGCCATTGGCGGAGAATGGGGCCACAACATGCTGCCCTGGCCCGACGGCGACGAGTATCCCGGGCCGGCGTGTTACTGCGGCCTTACCGGTTGCATCGAGACATGGCTCTCTGGGCCCGCGTTCGCGCGCGAGTTCAAGCGCCTGGCGGGACGCGATGCCACGGCTGCGCAGGTAGACGACCTCGCGCGCGCCGGCGATGCGCAGGCCATCGACGCCTGGCAGCGCTACGAACGTCGATTGGCCCGCGCCCTCGCCGGCGTCATCAACATCCTCGATCCCGACGTGATCGTCGTCGGTGGCGGCGTCTCGAACGTGGCACGCATCTACGAACACGTTCCGCAACTCTGGGGCACGTGGGTGTTCTCCGATCGTGTGGACACGCGATTGGTCAGGGCCCGCTACGGCGATTCGAGCGGAGTACGCGGCGCGGCCTGGCTCTGGTGAGCGCGGCCGATCAGCGGCGGAACTCGTGGAGGAACTGCGCCACGTCTTCGGTGGCCGGCGAGGCGAGCACCTGATCGAGCGTGCCCGTCTGCGCGATGCACCCGTCGTGCATCACGGCGATCCGGTCGCCGAGCCTGGCCGCTTCGGCGAGGTCGTGCGTGACGAACAGGATCGTCTTGCCGAGGCGTTGATGCAGGGCGCGCAGTTCGTCCTGCAGGCGCCGCCGGATCATGGCGTCGAGCGCCGAGAACGGTTCGTCCATCAGCAGGATGTCGGCGTCGGTGGCCAGCGCTCTCGCGATGCCGACGCGCTGCTGCATGCCGCCTGACAACTCGCCGACGGGACGAGTGGCCCATCCGCCAAGGCCCACCATCTCCAGCTTCTCGGCCACGATGCGCGCGCGGGCGTCCGGTGGGTCGCCGCGCAACTCCAGGCCCAGTGCGACGTTCTCGCCGACGGTTCGCGTGGGCAGCAGCGCGAACTGCTGGAAGACCATCGCCACGCGATAGCGTCGCAGGCGACGCAGCGTCTCCGGCGCGCACCGAGCGACGTCGACGAGCGCGTCGCCGTCGCGCATCCGCACGTGGCCGCGCGTGGCGGGCGTCAGCGCGTTGGCGGTTCGCAGCAGCGTCGACTTCCCGGAGCCCGAGGGGCCCACGATCACGCAGAACTCGCCGTGACGCACCCGCAGCACGGCTCCGCGGACCGCCACGAAGACATCGAAATCCGCCGCGACGCGCTCGCGCGTGGCGCCATCGTCGCAGGCCGTCAATGCCGCATCCAGGCGCCGCGCGCGCGTGCGGGTTCTGCCACGCGCGAACAGCACGTCGACGCTCTCGAAACACAGCGCGTCGGTCATCGACCCACCTGTCGTTCCGAGGAAGTAGCGGGCACGATCGAGCGCTCCGACGGGCGCGCCAGCCTGTCGAGGACGATGGCGAGAAGGACGATGGCGAGTCCGGCCTCGACGCCCATGCCGACCTGCACCGTGTTGAGCGCCCTGACGACGGGTACGCCGAGTCCGCCCGCGCCGACGAGTGCCGCGATCACCACCATCGACAGGCTGAGCATGATGCACTGGCTCACGCCCGTGAGAATGGCCGATGACGCACTCGGCAACTCGATCTTCCACAGCAACTGCCACGGCGTGGCTCCGAACGCCTGGCCCGCTTCGAGGAGCGGACGTGGGACAGACGTCAGGCCGAGTTGCGTGAGCCGGATGGGGGCGGGCAGCGCGAAGATGACCGTCGCGAGGAGACCGGGCACCACGCCGAGGCCGAACAGGACGAGCGCCGGCGTGAGATACACGAACGTCGGCAGCGTCTGCATCAGGTCGAGCAACGGGCGCAGCAGCGTGTGGATGCGCGGCCGGCGAGCCGCGAGGATGCCCACGGGGATGCCGATCGCCGTGCTGATACCGGCGGCCACGAGCACGAGCGCCAGCGTTTCCACGGTCGCGGCCCAGTACCCGAGATTCATGATGAGCAGCAGGGCCACGGGGACGAACACCGTGAGTCCGACGGCGCGGCGACGGTACCAGGCGGCGACCGTGGCGAGCACGACGAGCAATGCGGCCGGCGTGCGGACCAGGACGGTATGCGTCACGCCGACGACCCGTTCGACGACGCGCGAGAGGACGTCGAAGGCGACGCCCGCGTGCTGCCGCGCCACGTCGACGATCGTCGTGGCCCAGTCGCCGACAGGGAGCTTGTGCCGCGCGACGCGCGCGGCCATCCCGTCGACTGCCTTGGAATCAGTAAGACCATTCTGACGCGTCTCGGTCTGGAAAGGGACGACATCCGTCGTCCATGCGGCCACTCGATCCTCGTGGCGGGCGATCCAGGCACGCGCGGCGTCGCCGACCGGCTGCCGATCCGTCAGGATGGCGTCCATCAGGCCATTCTCGTCTTCCACGTCGAAGGCGACCGACCGCAGCAGGTGTGTCACGTTGGGGCAGGCGACGGCATATCCGCGACGCACGACGGTGTGGACGGTGGCTCCGCCGAAGTCCGCGCCGAACCACTCGTCGCCGCCTGTGAGGTAGCGGATGGACAGACGCGTGTTCATCGGGTGCGGCGACCAGCCGAGGAACACGATCGCCTCCTGTGCGCGCACCGCGCGCTCGACGGCGGCCAGCATCGCCTGCTCGCTCGACTCCACCAACTCGAACCCCGAGAGACCGGCGTCGTTGCGCGCGATCATGCGCAGAAGCGTCTCGTTGGCCTCGTTGCCTGGTTCGATGCCGTGGATCTTCGCGCCGAGATTCTCGCGGAAGCGACTGATGTCGCGGAAGTCGCGCAGGCCCGCGTCGTACAGGTACGCAGGGACGGCGAGCGTATAGCGCGCCCCGCGCAGGTTGGTGGCGATCACGTCGATCGAACCGTCCTCGACGTACGGCGCGATCATCTCCCGCTGCGAGGGCAGCCAGTGGCCGAGGAACGCGTCGATGTCGCCGTTGCGCAGCGCCGCGAACGTCACTGGTACGGAGAGGACCGTGACGCGCGGCTCGTAGCCGAGTGTGGTCAGCACCCGTGCAACGACGGCCGTCGTCGCCGTGACGTCGGTCCATCCGACGTCGGAGAGACGCACGACGCGACAGGATTCCGGATCCTGGCGGGGAGGGGGCGCTTGCGCGATGGTGACGGGGCCGGAGAGCCCGATCGCCAGCAGCAACGGGATCAGGCGTGACTCAGCGACAGATCGCGACACCGGTACGCGAGGGATCGATGCCGAGGGTGATGCGCGCCACGCCTCGGGCGCTCACCTCGATGGTGCAGTCGCTGATGAACGCACTGCCCGCGGACGAGATGACGCGGAGGCGGTACGTGCCGGGTGTCATGCCGGGTGTCGAGAAGACGCCGGTGCCGTCGCTCACCACGTTGTCGGGGCCGGCGGTGCTGCCATTGGTGTCCAGGAACACGTGCGCGCCGTCGACGGGAGCGCCGCTTCCGTCGACGAGGCGACCGAGCACGTAGCCGATGGTGTCCTTCCACGGCGCGGCGGCACGGGGCACAGCAACGGCGAACAGGCCAGGCTGCACGTGATCGACGACCTGTCCGCCGGTCGTGCGTCCCGTCCGCAGGGCCGAGGCGACGTCCTCGAAGGGGCGTTGCGGCGTGTCGCGGCCAGCGGGAGACGAGAGCGGGTTGTTGACGACGGGCGCGTTGTTGGCGGCGAGCGAGAAGAAACTCACGCCGCCGAGCGGCCCCGCGGCGGTGATCGCGTCGTGTGCCTGCACCAGCAGGCCTTCGAGGGAGTTCAGGTACGCACCGAGGCTGACCACCAGGGGCCTGGCGGTGGACGTGGCGTTCACCCACGTGATCCAACTATCGAATTCGTCGAGTCCTGCGGCGTTGTGCGCGGCGCGATAGATCTGCGGTACCACGACGTCGACGCTGCCGTCGGCAGCCCACGTGAACCAGTCCTGGAAGGCGCGCGCGTACGCGATGGTGGCGCGTGTATCGCCCGGCATGCGGCCCGCGACCACGCCGGACACACTGACCACGACCGACGGGCGCACAGCGAAGACCGACGCGGTCACACGGCGCGCGAGCGCGGTGACCTGCTCGCGCCGCCAGTCGCTCCATCGCGCATCAGCCGCGTTCGGCACGCCTGACGTACTCGTGCGTGCCTGGAAGCGCGCCACCGACACCGCGTTGTACCCGATGCTTGCGGTGCCACCAGGCGCCTCCGGATACTGGAGGCCGTCGAGGCGCACGCCGTCGACGGGGTAGCGCTCGACGAGACGCGTCACCAGATCCACCACGTAGTCGACAGCGGCCGGATGGCCGAAGTCGAGCCAGTAGTCGGTGCCGAAACGGTACCCGTCCATCGACGAGCCGTTGCCGTCGGGCACGAGCGTCCGTGTGAGCCAGTTCTCCGCGCCTTCGACGAGCCGGGAGCCCGAAAACCCGTGTCTGTTGAAGACGTGACGCGGGTCGGAGGGGGGTGTGGACAGGTGCCACACAGGGCCGATGGTCAGCAGCGCATGGACCTCGAGACCCGCCGCGCGCGCCCTCGAGAGGAGGTCGCCGAGGGGGTCGAAGCCGCCGTCGATGGCTACCCCGTCTGGCAGCGGCTCGGAGTTGTCGATGTAGAACGCGTCGCCCCGGCGTCGGACCTGCACGAAGAGCACGTTGGCGTGCATCGCCGCGGCGCGAGTCACCGCCAGCGTCACGTCGTCCGGCGTACCGAGACGCGTGTTGAACGTGTCGATGTACACGCCGCGCCAGCGGGGCGTGGCGTCCTGCGCACCCGCCTCGGGAGCCAGAACGGCAAGCGCCAGCACGGCCGCGAACACGCAGCACAGGGTTGAACGAACACGCACGCTGATGCGATGGTAAGGGGCCATCCGTCTGGTTGTCCACGTTTTCCCGTGAATTTCGTCTCCTGGTCGTTCGCCGTCCTCCTGATGACCGTGTGGTTGGCCCGCCTGACGGTGGGCCGCCGCAAGGTCGAACCCGTGTACACGTGGATCCTGCTGGTCGCGAGCCTGGTCTTCTACGGCTGGCACATCCCGTCCTATCTCTGGGTGCTGCTGGCCTCGTCGGTCATCGACTTCTTCGCGGCGCTGGCCCTCGAACATCCCGGCCGGACGGCCAGAGTCAGGCGCGCCATCCTCGCCGTCTCGCTCACGACCAACCTCGGTCTCCTGGGCTTCTTCAAGTATTTCGGTTTCGGGCTCGACAACCTGCAGTGGCTGGCCGAGTACTTCGACGTGCCGTTCGACAGGCCGACGTGGGAAGTGGTGCTGCCGATGGGCATCAGCTTCTACACGTTCCAATCGATGAGTTACACCATCGATGTCTACAGGGGCGTGCTCAAGGCTCTCCCGAACTTCAGGGACTTCATATTCTTCATCGCGTTCTTTCCGCAGCTGGTGGCCGGGCCGATCGTCAGGGCGACGGAGTTCCTGCCGCAGATCCCGCGCGTGCGGCACGTGCGATGGTCCGTCATCGCGTCGGGTCTCGCCCTCATCGTCGAGGGGTATTTCCTGAAGATGGTGTGTGCCGACAACCTGGCGGGCTACGTCGACAAGCACTGGGCCACGGGCTACACCTCCGACGCCAGCGCGGGGATGGTGCTGTGGCTCGCCCTCCTGTTCAGCGGGCAGATCTTCTGCGACTTCGCCGGCTACTCCCAGATCGCGCGAGGATGCGCGCAGTTGCTCGGATATCAGCTGCCGATCAACTTCAACAGCCCGTACGTGGCGGGGTCCTTCAAGAACTTCTGGGAGCGATGGCACATCACGCTCTCGCGCTGGCTGCGCGACTACCTGTACGTGCCGCTCGGAGGCAATCGGGTGTCGCCGCGGCGGACGTACGTCAACCTGATGCTCGTGATGCTGCTGGGCGGCCTGTGGCATGGTGCGGCATGGACCTACGTGGCGTGGGGCGCGTTGCACGGCGGCGCGCTGGCCGTGGAGCGGATGCTGGGACTGCATCGCGGGCTCGAGCGGCGGCCGTGGTGGCTGCGCGTGTCGTGGGCGCTCGTGGTGCAGGTGGTGGTGCTCGTGACGTGGGTGTTCTTCCGCAGTTCGTCGTTCACGGGGGCCGCACAGTTTCTCGGCAACGTCGTGCCGCTCGATGGCCTCGCCCTGAATCGCGAGATGTGGACCGCGTTGGTGTTTCTGCTGCCCGTGGTGCTGGCGCACGCGTGGACATGGCTCGTGGAGCACGAGTGGGTACGCCCGCTGTCGCCGATGCGTCGCGCGGTGCTGTCGGGCGTGATGGTGTACGCGATTCTCATCGCGTACGGATCCAGTAACGCGTTCATCTACTTCCAGTTCTGATGATGGGAACCGGTGTGCGTCGCGGACGGCGGAGCAGGGCAGCGAAGCGGGAGATCGTCGTCGCCGGTCTCACGCTCGCCGTATGCGTGGTGATGGGCTGGGCGATCTGGAAGCACACCGCGCTGCGGCACTACCAGCTCGATATCGTGACGGCCGCCGATCCGCCGCCGGATCACTTCCTCGCGCACGATCGCGGCGGCCACGTGGATCATCACGTCCTGTTGCACGGCACCGACGAGGACGTGCTCGAGAGCATGCGTCGGGCCGACGTCCTGCTCGTGGGGAATTCGCGGTTGATGTTCGCGCTTCGCGGCGAGTCGCTGCGCCAGTACTTCACCATGCGCGGGTTGTGGCCGTTCGCGATGGGGTTCGGGCATCTCGAGCAGCACGAGTTCCCCCTCGCGGTGATGCGCCGGCACGACCTCAGGCCGAAGGTGGTCATCGCCAACGTCGACAACTTCTTCGGCGGCGTGACGTCGCGCTGGGGCGCGCGCGTGATGCGCGACACGGCGTTCGACGCGTGGAAGGTGCAGGCGGAGGCGTCCATCTCGCACGCCGTCAGGCGCGAACTGCATACCGTCGTCCCACATGTGCCGGACCTGTGGGACGGCGAGCGCGAGTTCGTGATCTATCGATCGGAGCGCGATGGCGCGTGGTTCATCGCGACTGACTTCGGACACGGCACGCGCCTCCAGGAGTTCTATCGCGGCCGGGACATCGTGCGTCCGCACAATCTCGAGTTGGCGCGGACGTTCAAGCGGGAGGTGGAGGCGCGCGGCGGTCACCTCGTCTTCGCGCTGGTGCCCGGCCGGGACGTGTCACTGACGCACGCCCAGATGCTCGCCGATCTCGTCGGCGTCCCCCTCGTCGCCCCGGATCTGCCCGGCATGCGCACGATGGACGGCTCCCACCTGACCGACGCCAGCGCCGACCGCTACGCCTCCGCGTTCTTTCAGCAGCTCGACCCGGTCCTCGACAGGATCCTGGCGCAGTGACAAGGGAACAGGCCAAAGGGTAACGGACAAAGGGCCAAAGGCAGGGCAGTGGGGATACGATCGGGCCGTGACTGGGACCTGGATGGCGGCGCTGGTCGTGACGGCGGTGGCGGCGATCGCGGGGGCGCAGCCGATGGAGCCGCGACGGCCGTTGAACGGTACGCTCACCGACGTCGACGGTGTGCTGGTCGGGCAGGCCGTGCGCCGTGAGCGTCCGACGGGCTGCACTGTGGTCGTCGTGCGCGACGGCGCTGTGGCGGGCGTCGACGTGAGAGGGGCCGCGCCAGGCACGCGCGAGACGGACCTGCTCGATCCGCTCAACACCGTCGAACGCGTCCACGCCATCGTGCTGGCCGGGGGTAGCGCGTTCGGGCTCGACGCCGCGACGGGCGTGATGCGCTGGCTCGAATCCGAAAGCATCGGCTTTCCCGTTGGTGCGTTCCGCGTCCCCATCGTGCCCGCCGCGATCCTGTTCGACCTCGGCGTCGGCGACGGTGCGATCCGGCCCGACGCCGCGTGCGGCCACGAGGCTGCGGCATCTGCATCGAGTGCGCCTGTGGCGCAAGGCAACGTGGGTGTCGGCGCCGGCGCGACGGTGGGGAAGTTGTACGGGATGGCGCGGGCCATGAAGGGCGGCCTCGGCAGTGCGTCGATCCGACTGCCCTCCGGCGTTGTCGTCGCCGCACTCGTGGCCGTGAACGCGCGAGGCGACGTGATCGACCCGTCGACCGGAGCCGTTGTCGCAGGCGTGCGCACCCCGGACGGGCGACGGCTCGCCGACGCGCGGATCCTGCTGCGACAGGGCGCGCCCGCGCCTGGGCTCACTGGCGAGAACACCACGCTCGGCATCGTCGCGACCAACGCCGTGCTCACCAAGACGCAGGCCTCGCTCGTGGCGCGCATGGCGCATGACGGCTTCGCGCGAGCCATCGCGCCGGTCCACACGCCGTCCGACGGCGACACGATCTTCGCCATCGCCACGGCCAGGCACCAGGGTGCCGCTGACGTCGGCCTCATCGGTGCACTGGCGGCAGACGTCATGGCGCAGGCCATCGTCAACGCCGTGCGGCACGCGGAATCGTTGCCGTCGCTGCCGTCGGTTCGCAGTCTCGGGACCGCGCCTCGATGACGACGCACGCCACGCTGCTGCTCCTCGTCGCGTACGCGCTGGTGCTCGTCGCGCTCGGATGGTGGACGTCGCGCCGTGCCACGGCGTCGGACTTCTTCGTCGCCGGACGCACGCTCTCGGCGCCGCTGCTGGCCGGCACGCTCATCGCGGCCAACATCGGTGCCGGATCCACGGTAGGCGCGGCGGGACTCGGGTATCGAGATGGCATCGCCGCATGGTGGTGGGTGGGATCGGCGGGACTCGGATCGATCGTGCTGGCGCTGGTAGTCGGTCCGCGCATATGGCAGGTGGCCACGCAGGGCGATCACCGTACGCTCGGCGACTACCTGCACGCGCGCTTCGGCGCAGACGTCCGCGCGGTGATGGCGGGCCTGCTGTGGGTCGGCTCGCTGGCGATTCTCGCGGCACAGCTGATCGCGTTGGCGGGCCTGCTCCGCGTCGTCGCCGGCGTGCCGCACGCGTGGGGCTGTGCGATCGGCGGCGCCGTGGCGATGGCCTACTTCGTCACCGGCGGATTGCTGTCGTCGGCATTCGTCAACGCCATGCAGGCCGTGGTGCTCACGCTCGGCCTGTTGATTGCCGTGCCCGCGATGTGGCCCGCGTCCGGGCTCGTCGCGGCGTTGCCCGCCGATGTGCCGGCCACGTACTGGAATCCGTTGGCCAGCGGTTCGTCGGGCGTCACGTACCTCGCGCTGCTCGGACCCTCGTTCATCGTGTCGCCCGGCCTGCTCCAGAAGGTGTATGGGGCGCGTGATGCGCGTGCGGTGCGCGTCGGTGTGCTCGCCAACGCGCTCGTCCTGCTGGCGTTTGCCGCCGTTCCCGTGCTGCTCGGCATGCTGGCGCGGACGTATCATCCCGGCCTGCCGAATCACGAGCTCGCCCTGCCGACGCTTCTGCGCGACGATCTGTCGCCCTGGCTTGGCGCGGTCGCGCTGGCGGCGTTGTTCTCGGCGGAGGTGAGCACGGCGGACGCGGTGCTCTTCATGCTGTCCACGTCGCTCACACGCGATCTGTACGCCGGACACCTGAACCCGGCCGCCACGCAGGCCGACCAGCTCCGCGTCGTACGTATTGCTGCTGTCGTCACCGGCTGTCTCGGCATCGGCCTGGCGATCTGGGCCGGCAGCATCGTGAAGACGATGCAGGTGTTCTACGCCCTGTTGAGCGCCGGCCTGTTCGTACCCGTGATGGCCGGCCTGTTCCTCTCTCGTACTCGGCGCCCCGACGCGCTCGCGGCGATGATCGCCGGCGTGACCACGACCGCCGTCCTCCACGTCTGGCGTGGCAGCGCCGGCCTGGCCGGAGTCGATCCCGTGATCTGGGGCCTCGTCGCCTCAGCGACAGCGCTGGTGGTGTCCATACGGCTTACGGCTCACGGCTCACGGCTTACGGATCAAAGGCCAAAGGTGTAAGGGGATCGGGCTCCCCACACCACAGATGGAGGCAGGGGTTTCAACCCCTGGCGGGCCGCGCGTGCCCGGCCGCTGTCCGTTTGCGGCTTGCCCGTTGCCGGTTTTACCGATTCAGCAACTCTCGTGCGGCGACGGCGGCGAAGGCGGCGGCGACGTCGGGGTCGAAGATGGTGCCCGCGTC
Organism: uncultured Luteitalea sp.; assembly: GCA_964422175.1. Lineage (GTDB taxonomy): Bacteria > Acidobacteriota > Vicinamibacteria > Vicinamibacterales > Vicinamibacteraceae > Luteitalea. Next base: position 10,324 of record CAYRAE010000095.1, read on the forward strand.
GTTTGCGATGTAGGCGACGGCCTCGTTGTGACGAGCGGGTGCCGGTTCGCCGTGAGGGTGCGTCATCGCGTCGTACACATCGGCGATGTGCGTGATGCGGCCTGCCAGGGGAATGTCGGGACCGGCGAGGCCTGAGGGGTACCCCGTGCCATCCCAGCGTTCGTGGTGGGTGAGTGCGATGTCTTCGGCGGTCCGGAGGAGGTCGCCGCGACTGCCGGTGAGGATGTCGGCGCCGATCACCGTGTGGCGCTTCATCTCTTCGAACTCCTCCGGC
>CAYRAE010000096.1:0-4897 GCA_964422175.1 uncultured Luteitalea sp.
GTCACGATGGGGCGCTTGATGGCGAAATCGGAGATGAACACGTGACTGGCTCCTTGCGTTCGCCGGTTAGGACTTCGGCGCGTCAGCGCCCGCTGATGCGCCAGTCTCCGAACGATCCACCACACGAACGGGTGTGCCCGGCGTGACGCCCTGAGCGACGCCCGTCAGCAGCACGTCGCCTTCGGACAGTCCAGACGCCACTTCGGCGCGCTCGTTCTGGACGTCGACGAGGCCGAGCGTCACGGACACGCGCTCGACCTTGCCGTCGCGGATGCGCAGCACGCTCGGCGACGCGTTGATGTCGCTCACGAGATTGGTTGGCACGACGAGTCCCTTGCGCGAGGCCTGCGTGACGCGCCCGTCGGCGAACAGGCCCGCCACGAGCCTGCCGCTGCGGTTGTCCACCGTCACCCAGATCGGCACCTGCCGCGTCGTGGGATCGGCCGTCGGACTGATGCGGTCCACCTTGCCGGTGAACGTCTGCCCCGGATAGCCACGCACTTCGAACGTCACGTCGGCGCCCACCTTCACCATCGACAACGATTCGGACGGCACCGACGCCTCGAGCTGGATGCTCGCCGGGTCCACGATCGTGTAGAGCGGCGCGCCCGGCGCCACGACGTCGCCCCGATTCACGGGACGGTCCGCGACGACGCCGGCGATGGGTGCGGTGACGGTGGCATCACCGAGCGTCTTGCGGGCGTTGGTGAGCCGGCTCTTCGCGCCCGACACTTCCGACTCCAGGCGAACGACCTCGTTGCGTGCGGCTTCGACGGCGCGTTCGGCCACGGCACCGGCGCTCACCAGCTTCTCCGCGCGCGCGAGCTCGCGACGCGCGAGGTCGAGCGCCTGCTCCTGCGAGCGCACCGACGACTCCGCCGACGTGACGCCTTCGGCGGCCGCCCGCGCCTCGATGCGCGCGAGCACCTGTCCGCGGCGGACACCCTGGCCCTGCTCCGCCGTCACGAGCAGCACCGAGCCGCCGACCTCGGCGCGCACCGTCGCCTGCACGCGCGGCGTGAGCGTGCCCGACACCGACGGGCCCACCGTCACATCGTCCGTTTTCACGCGGACGGTGTTCTCCGTGCCGATGTCCAGCACCGCGGGCGCCGTCTCCTTCGGCGATGCGTCGTTGGCCGCCTGCCCGGTGCACGCCACCGCGAGCGATGCCATCACGCCGACGGCCAGCCATCCCATGCGGCCGTGCCGCCCGTTCCGTGTCATCGCGCTTCTCATTGCTGCACTCCAGTACCTGTCATCCCCGCCGTCCCCGTGGCACCCTGCGTCGCCGCTCCGCCGCTCGCCTGCGCGCCGCTCGCCGCCGCCGCGCTCGCGCTGCCCGCACCAACGGGCAGATCCGCGAGCAGCGCGAGGCGCGAACGGCTGACTTGCAGATCGCGCGCGGCCTGCGCGCGCGAGGCGCCTGCCTGTTCGAGCGCCAGGCGGGCGTCGTTCAGTTCGAGTTGCGTCGACAGCCCTTCGCCGTACCGCACGTTGGCGATCTCGTAGGCACGCTGGGCCTGCTCCACGGTGCCGGCCGACGCGTCCCACGCCGCGCGCGCCGCGAGATAGGCGGCGTGCGCGCTGCGCTGGTCGAGCTCGGCGAGTTCCTTCACGAGTTCCAGCTGCTGCCGGCTCTCGGCGAGCGTCGCTTCGGCGATCGCACGATTGGCCTTGCGACGTCCGCCGTCGAGCAACGGCAACGAGACCGCCGCCCCCACCGTCCAGTCGCGCCTCTTGAACGCGGGCAGCGGGTCGTACGCATACGTCGTGAACGACGACGTGAGGCTGACGCGCGGCTTGAAGAGCGACTGCGTCGCGTCGAGCGCCGCTTCGCCGGCCTGCACACCGTACTCGCTCTGCCTGACCGATGTCCGCTCGACGAGGGCCAGCGTCGCTTCCGCGTCGGCGAGGGCGACTGTCCATCGCGTGGCCAGCAGGCCATTGGGCTCGACGAGGTTCGCGTCGAGTTCGAGCGGCTGATCGGACGGCACGTTGATCAACTGCCTGAGTCGCAGGTACGCGAGATCGCGCTGTACACCCGCGCGAATCACGCCCGCTCGCTGGTTGTCTCGCGCGACTCGCGCGCGGAGCACCTCGAACTCGGCGATCTGGCCGACCTGATACTGCAGGTCGATCTGGCGGAGCGTCTCGCCCGCCTGCGTGAGCGCCGCGTCGGCGATGGCGACGAGCCGATCGGCCAGCGCCGCGTCGAAGAACGCCGTGGCGACGTCGAGATCGAGTTGCGCGCGCGCCGTGGTCACGCCGAGGGACGCCGCGTCGCGGCCCGCGCGTGCCTGGCGTTCGAGCGCGCGAAGCTCACCACCGTCGTACACACGCTGCGCAAACGTCAGACTCGCCGTCCAGGTGTTCAACTGCCCGAACGGCAGATCGTTGTCGCCGCCGCCGAACGGGTTGGCTGCCGGGCACTGGAGATAACGCTCGAGCTCCGCGAGGCGGTCGGCGAGCGGCGCGCCGGGGTTCACCGTCAGGCCCGCGCATGGCACCGTGGGACCGGCACTGTCGAAGATGCCGTCGAACTGCGTCTGCAGCGTGCGCTGGTAACCGAACGTCGAGTTCAGCTGCGGGAAGAGCCCGCTGCGCACGACGGCCACCTGCCCATCGGCGCGGCGCACGCCGGCTTCGGCCACGGCCACCGTCTCGCTGTCGCCCTCGGCGAGACGCAGGGCCTCGTCGAGCGTGATGCGGCGCGCGGCCGGCGGCGGGGCGGCCGGCGCCTGTGCCTGTCCGTGAGCCGCCGGCACCAGAACTGCCGAGGCGAGGAGCACGCTGCCGAGCGCAGCGTAGGGGCGACCCGTGCGGCCGCCCGTTGAGCGAGTACGCAACGACTTATCCATGATGGACCACTGTGTCTGGAGCCGGCGCGGAGCCGGCGGCACGCGCGCCGATGGCGCGGAGGAAGAACGCCACGTAGCGCTGCGGCGCCTGGTCGGGCGGATACGGATAGCAATGCGGCTGGATGTCGCGACCCATCGCGTCGGCGAACACCACGCCGGTGAGGACGTTGGTGGCCACGGCCGTGTCGAGCTCGGGATCACACAGCCCGGCGGCGCACAGCGCGTCGAGGTAGCTCTGGAGACGCAGTTTGGTCGAGGCACCGACGCGATCGCCGATGCAGGCCATGTCGGGGTGCGACTGGACATCGGCCATGGCGGCCTTGATCAGCCGGTGGTGGCGCAGGACGAACTCGTAGTGCCGCGCGGCCCAGTCGAGCAGTTCCGCGGAAGGGTCCACCGGCACCGCCGGAAGGGCGGCTTCATCGCGCAGGCGCTCCATGGCGCGCAGCACGGCCTCGGTGATGAGGCCTTCCTTGGATCCGAACTGGCGGAAGAGGGTGACTTCGTTCACGCCGGCTTCCTGGGCGATGCGACGGGTGGTCGCGCCGCGGAACCCGGCATTGGCGAAGACCTTCACGGCGGCTTCGAGGAGTTGTTCGCGCACGTCCATGGTAACGGTGCCGCGTGAGGCGGCGAACCCCTCTTGTACCAACATTTCACAATGACAGCAAGCAACCACTTGCCCACTCATTCGCTTACTGCGCAGAATATGGCGTTTTTGACTGATTAGCGGAATATCACGACCGTCAGAAGCGACAGCTTGTTCACGACAATCACAAGCTGAGGCGATACCCAGAACGTCCTGGGAGAAACTCTGCCGCTGCAAGCGCTTGCTTGCGCCGACGATTCTGTGACGCGAGCGCTCGTCGAAAAGTTCCATCGCGCCGGCACCGGGCACCGGGCACCGGGCACCGGGCACCGGGCACCGTCGCGCCTCTGGCGCTCCGGCATTCCTGGCCTCGCGGCATCGCGGCATTCCCGGCATTCCCGGCATTCCCGGCATTCCCGGCATTCATTCGTCATTCGACATTCGTCATTCGGAGTAGCCTCTTGCCGTGATCCCGCACGGCGCGAACCTCCCCTGGCTCAGGTACGGCGGAGACTTCGGCGCCAACGCCTGGTCGCCTCTCGGCGGCCTCTCGGTGTCCGATCGCACGCCGCTCCACCGCGTCCTCGACACGGCCGCCTCCGCCGGCGCCGAGATCGTCCGCTGGTTCGTCCTCTGCGACGGTCGTGCCGGCTTCACCTTCGACGCGACGGGCATGCCCGCGGGCCTCCAGCCGGTGGTGCTCGACGACATGGCCATCGCCCTCGACGTGCTGCATGCGCACGGCCTGCGCATGGTGCCGGTCCTGTTCGACTTCACGTGGGCCGACGCGCGGCGCATCATCAACGGCGTGGCGCTCGGCGGACGCGCGCCGGTGCTGAAGGATCCCGTCGCACGTCACACGCTGTGGCGCGCTGTCGACGATCTCCTCGCCGCGTTCGGCCGTCACCCCGGCATCGCCATGTGGGACCTGTGGAACGAGCCCGAATGGATGACGACATCGTGGCGGCCACCGGCACGTCGTCTCTCATCCCGTCAGCTGCGACGATGCCTGGCAGAGCTCGCGCTGCACGTGCGCTGGCATTCGCCGCATCCGATCACCGTCGGCCTCGCCAGCGCGGCCGGTCTCCCACTCTGCCGCGCGCTCGATCTCGACGTCCTGCAGGTGCACTGGTACGACCATCTCGAACGCCGTCATCCGCTCGCGCGATGCCCGCGCGTCGCATGGAGCCACGCGCCCCTCGTCCTCGGCGAGTACCCGACGCGCGGCAGCGCCACGTCACCCGATCGCATCATCGACATCGCCCGCCACGCCGGCTACGCCGCCACATGGCCGTGGTCCCTCCGCGCCGACGATCACTGCACCGACAACGATGCCGCGTTGCACGCACTGCAACACGGACGCACGCAGCGGAGTGTGTCTGACAAGGGGTCCGGCAACGGGCAATCGGCAACCGGCAACCGGTAGGCATCGCGTGCGTCGGTCACGCCC